>NZ_JBSFNN010000127.1:0-12957 GCF_053587115.1 Streptomyces sp. NPDC003697 | reverse complement strand
TGCCAAGTCCCCTCCTGTACCCACGAAATCACCGCTGCCGGTGCCTCAACCATGATGACCCAGCGCGGCACAAGTCGAAACCTCGTGCGGACGAGGCCTCGGGGCGACCGCAGCCGTGGCGGCGGCCCGCCGCCCACGCGGGCGTCCGGCGCCGGTGCGCGCGGCCCGGTCGGCGCAGCCCCGCATCGGTGGCGCCGGCGGCCTCCGGGCCGTCCGCGCCTCCACGTCGTATCCCTCACCAGGGCCGCCGCGCTGCCCGCCCGCTCCCGTCACCCGTGCCGTCCGCGCCTCCTCGTGCACCGGGCGGCAGGCCGGACGGCCGAACGCCGGGCGTGCCCGGGCGTCTGCTCAGTCGCGCGTCTCAGTCGCGCGTCTCAGTCGCCCGTCGCTCCGTCGAGGCGTTCGCGGAGGAGGTCGGCGTGGCCGTTGTGGCGGGCGTACTCCTCGATCATGTGGGTGTAGATCCAGCGCAGGGTGTACGGCTCACCGGTGGACCTGCTCCGGCCCTGGGAGGAGTCGTCCAGCGCGAACCGCGCCGTGTTGCGCCGGGCGGCGTCGATCTCGGCCTGCCAGGTGGTGTACGCCTCCTGCCAGGTGTCCTCCCCGGTGAGGTGGAACTCGCCGTCCCGGTCCTCCTCCGTGAAGTAGATCGGTCCCGCGTCCTCGCCCGCGAGCACGGTGCGGAACCAGCCCCGCTCGACCTCGGCCATGTGCCGCACCAGCCCCATGAGGGACAGCTCGGAGGGCTCCACGGAGGCGGTGCGCAGCTGTTCGTCGGTCAGGTCCTCGCACTTCCACGCCAGGGTCTGCCGGTGGTAGTCCAACCAGCCCTCCAGCATGGTGCGTTCGTCGGCGTCCAGGGCGGGTTCGCGGCGCTGCGTCGTCATCCCCCGATCCTCGCCCACCGCACTGCGCCACGCCAGGCCTTTTCCGTCGCGAGCACACCGTCCGGGCTCCGCCGCCGCGGACCTTCGGGGCAGCGCCGGCCGGCGGAGGCGGCGGGCGCCGTAAGCTGCGGTCGAAGCAGGCGGAGGCAACCGAAGGGAGCAGCACGTGAAGGTCGGCTGCATCGGACTCGGCGACATCGCGCAGAAGGCGTACCTGCCGGTGCTCGGCCTGCAGCCGGACGTGGAACTCCATCTTCAGACCAGGACCCCCTCGACCCTCCACCGGGTCGCCGACGGCCTGCACGTGCCGGCCGGTCGCCGCCACGCAGCGCTGGACTCCCTGATCGCCCAGGACCTGGACGCCGCCTTCGTGCACGCACCGACCGACGTCCACCCGGAGATCGTCGCCCGGCTGCTCGAAGCGGGCGTGCCGACGTACGTCGACAAGCCGCTCGCCTACGAACTCGCCGACTCCCAAAGGCTGGTGGCCCTGGCCGAGGAGCGCGGTGTGTCCCTCGCCGTCGGCTTCAACCGGCGCCACGCGCCCGGCTACACGCAGTGCGCCGAGCACCCGCGCGAGCTGATCGTCATGCAGAAGAACCGCGTCGGGCTGCCGGAGGCGCCCCGGACGATGATCCTCGACGACTTCGTCCACGTGGTGGACACGCTCCGGTTCCTCGTGCCGGGGCCCGTCGACGAGGTGGCCGTCCACGGACGTGTGCGGGACGGTCTGCTGCACCACGTCGTCCTGCAGCTGGCCGGGGACGGGTTCACCGCGCTCGGCGTGATGAACCGGCTGAGCGGGTCCGTGGAGGAGATCCTCGAGGTCTCCGGGCGGGACACCAAGCGCCAGGTGCTCAACCTCGCCGAGACGATCGACCACAAGGGCCGGCCGACCGTGCGACGGCGTGGCGACTGGGTACCGGTGGCCCGGCAGCGCGGCATCGAGCAGGCCGCGCTGTCCTTCCTCGACGCGGTGCGAGCCGGAACGACGCTCAGTGCCCGGGACGCGCTGGAGACCCACGAACTGTGCGAGCGGGTCGTACGTGCGGTGCTGGAGTCCTCCGGCGCAGCCTGACCGCTCGCACGCCCTCCGTCGCGGCCGCGGCCGCCAGCACCAGCAGCGCGCCGTACACCGGCCAGTCGCCGTAGCGCACGTACGGCGTGGTGCCGGCCGCCACCGGCACGTCGAAGACCTGGGCCGTACTGGCGCGGGTGCCGAGCCAGGGGCCGATGCGCTGACCGCTCGGGCCGTAGACCGCGGAGACCCCCGTCAGCGTCGCGTGCACCATCGGACGTCCGGTCTCCGCGGCGCGCAGCGCGGCGAGGGAGGCGTGCTGGGCCGGCGCCCAGCTGTGCTGGAACGTCGACGTCGAGGACTGCGCGAGCAGCACCTGGGCGCCGTCCCGCGCCAGGTGGCGGCTCATGTCGGGGAACGCGGACTCGAAGCACACCATCGGGCCCACCCGCACGCCGTGCCCGACGTCCATCACCACCTGACGGATGCCCCGCCGGCGGTCCTCGCCCGCGGCCTTGCCGACGGAGGTCGCCCAGCCGAGCAGGGAGCGCGCCGGTATGTACTCGCCGAACGGCACGAGCCGCATCTTGTCGTAGCGCTCGCCGGTCGGGCCGTCCGGACCGACGAGCACGGAGCTCTTGTAGATGCCCGGCCGGTCCGACCGCCGTGCGTCGACGTTGACCAGGACGTCCGCCCCGGTCCGGCGGGAGAGCACGGCGAGCCGGTGTGCCAGGTCGGGGCGGTCGGCGAGGTCGAAGCCGACACTGCTCTCGCCCCAGACGACCAGGTCGACCCGCTGTCCGGCCAGGCGGCGGGTCAGCCGCTCCTCAAGGACGAACCGCCGCTCCGCGCCGCTGACGACCCCCGGCTGGACGACGGCGACGCGGACCCGGCCCTCGAGGTGCGGCCGTGGCGACCACACCCAGGCCGCGGAGGCCGCGACCGCCACGGCGAGCAGGCCGGCCGCCGCCGGCACCCGGGCCGCGCGGACCGTGACGAGGAGGGCGATGGCGACGTCGACGGCCACCACCAGGAAGCTGAGCAGCCACACCCCGCCCACGGAGGCCAGCCGCAGCGCCGGACCGACCTGCCACTGGCTGGCACCGAGCATGCCCCAGGGACCGCCCAACCCCTGCCAGGAGCGGACGAGTTCCACGGCCAGCCAGCCCGACGGCAGCACGAGGAGGGCGGCGGCGCTCCGGCCGGGCGAGGGGGCTCCGGCCAGGAAGCGGCGCACCAGCACACCCCAGGGAGCCCACAGCGCACCGAGGAGGGCGGCGATGACGAAGGTGAAGACGTGCAGGCTCGGCAGCAGCCAGTGGTGCACGGCCAGCATGAAACCGAACCCGCCGAGCCAGCCGTCGTACGCCGCCCGTTTCCCGGTGGGCGCCGAGCGGACGAGCAGCAGCCACGGCACCAGGGCGACGTAGGCGAACCACCACAGCGACGGGCCCGGAAAGGCGACCATGGGCAGGGCGCCGGCGAGCGCGGCGAGGCACGAGCGCCGCCAGGGGGAGGAGAGCCAGTGGCCGAACGTCTTCATACGAGGCCTTCCTACCCCGTGGCGTGCCCCGTGTGCGCGCCCGGAGGCGATCTCATGTCACGGAGCCCGGCCGAGAGCTCACGAAGGCGCGGCCCCTCCGGCCACGGACCGCCGCCCACGGCCCCGCCGGTTCCGTCCCGGGCGGAACGGGGGCGCGGTATCCGGTTGCCGGCCGGGGGCGCGCGGGCCGACCCTGGTCCCCGTGAACGACGAGTACGACGATCAGTACGTCGGCCGGGAGCCGAGATTCCGGGTACGCGCCCACCACACGGAGGGCACGGTCACCGTCTACCAGGCCTACCGGCCCGCACCGGCCGCTTCCCGCCGTCGTGGGAGCGCGACCGCATGACGTGGATCAAGCCGCGCTCATCATCTCTTTCCATGGCCGAAGACGACACGAACCAGCAGACAGACGGGGCCGCATCCGCCACGTCCTCACGTATCACCCCGACCGGCTGATGCGTCAGGTGCGAGGAGCCTGCTGCGCTCGGCACTCACCACCCCCGCAGGAGACAATGAGGGTGCGCCGCGGTAGGTGAGGTGATGGCGGTGCCTCCATGGCATCTGCGCGACTATCACGATGACGATCTTGACCAGGCCATCGAGATCTGGGACCAGAGCTGTCAGGTCGACGAGGACCGGGTGTTTCCAGTCTCCGAGGTGATGGCCGCGGCCAAGGTGGGTCAGACGGCGGTGGTCGCGGTGGTCGGCCACGAACTGGTGGGCATGGCCGTGGCGCAGGCCCACGGCAAGCGGGGGTGGATCCTCCTGGTCGCACTCGCCTCCCGCTGGCGCGAGCGCGGGATCGGCAGTGCTCTCCTCGCCGAGCTCGAGCGGCGCCTGCGGGCCCTCGGGGTGCGCCACATCAGCGCACTGCTGCCCGCCCACGCCGCCGGCACGAAGGCTCTGGAGAACTCCGGCTATCGGTCCCGCGACGGCCTGACCTACTACGAGAAGCTCGAACCGCCCGGAGCTCCCAACGCCGATGTCCTCGCCTCATTGGGCGGCCGGATGCTGCTCGGGGGACTGTGGGACGCCATGGCCGGCATGGAGCGGGAGAAACAGGTCGTCGAGCGCCGGGTCGTGCTCCCGCTGACGGAGCCTGCGCTGGCCGACCGTTACGGGGTCGTCCCACCGAAGGGAATCATCCTGTTCGGCCCTCCCGGCACCGGGAAGACCAGCTTCGCCAAGGCGGTCGCCTCCCGGCTCGGCTGGCCGTTCGTGGAGCTTTTCCCCTCCCGGCTCGCGGCCGACACGAGCGAGGGGCTGGCCACGGCGCTGCGGGAGGCCTTCGCGGACCTGGCGGAACTCGACTCGGTGCTGCTCTTCATCGACGAGGTGGAAGAGATCGCCGGCGTGCGGTCCGGGAAAGCAGTCGATCCGGGACATGGGGTGACCAACGAGTTGCTCAAACTGATCCCTGTCTTCCGCGAACACGACGCACGGCTGCTGGCCTGTGCCACCAACTCCGTGCGCTCTCTCGACCCGGCTTTCTTGAGGCCGGGCCGGTTCGACTACGTCATTCCCATCGGCCCACCCGACCCGACCGCCCGCGCGGCGATCTGGGCCCGCTATCTCAGGGCCGCCGGTGACTCGGTGGACCTCGTGCAACTGGTCGAGGCCAGCGAGTTGTTCACTCCGGCCGACATCGAATTCGCAGCCCGCAAGGGCGCGCAGGCGGCGTTCGAGCGCGAGGTCGCACAGCGAAAGGGCCGACCGGCCACCACCGATGACTTCATGACCGCCATCGCCGACACCCGGCCGACACTCACCGCACAGGCGATCAAAGAGTTCACCGAGGACATCGAGAAGTACAGTCGCCTCTGAGACCGGGCCGGCGCTCAGTCCGGGTCTCCGGTCCGCACAAGGAGACGACCGTCGCCTCCGTGCAGGTGACAAGGGCTGTGGACTCCTGTCGGTCGCCTGCGTTCGGGGTCATGGACGCTCTTCGGAGGCGGGAGAACGCCTGAGCCCTACGGGTGGGGGCACGTTCGATGTCGGTGGCCCCTTCTAGGCTGCCGGCCATGAGCAGATGGATGGGGAACACCCAGGTCCTGGCAGAACAGGCCGCTCAGTACCGAGCCCTCGCGGAGCGCGGCGATCTGGCTGAGCTCTCTCGCGCCGCCATGCGGGCCGCCTGCAACAACGGCTCCATGACGGGTGTGGGGTTCGAGAACATGGAGCTCCTACGCGCACTGCCCGACAAGGACCGGCTGGAGCTCGCCGGCATGTGGGCCCGTTGGTACGCCCGCGCGGGAGACGACTGGTCGGCCGAGGAGTTCAGGCGGGATCCGGGATACCTCCGCACCGAACTGCTCATGGTCGCTTCCGGAGTCGTCCGTGGCCTAGACGGGGACCTGCTGGCTGCCGAGCGTCAGGAACAGCTCTCCCGGTTGAGGGACCAGTACCTCATCTGGTCGACCCACCGGATCTGGGAACTGGCCGACGCGGAACTCGCAGCCGGGCGTACTCCCGATACGGCCATCCTGGCCGCCTTCCGGCGCACAAGTGCGGCGGCGAACCTGCCGGGCCTCCGTCGCACGCAGGCGGCCGCGAACGGCGCGGAGCCCGGAATGCGGAACCTACTGGCTCATTTTCCTGGCCCGGTGCTCAATCCCGGTGAACCGTGGGCCGACGCGGCTCTCAAGGAAGCAACGGCCGGAGGAGAGCCGTGGCAGCGGCTGCTGGAGCATGCGGCCCCCCCGACGGCCGACACACCATCGGCGAAGTGGAGACGGACCGGATCGGCCCTGCTGGACGCCGTTGGTCCGGAGGAGGCGCGACGAGCAGTGCTCGGATGGTTGGAGCTGGCTCATCTGGATCGATCCTTCCCGCTTCTCGGTCATCCGCATCTCCCGTTCGATGTGAACGCCTGTTTCGACCCCTACAACTCCCACGTGCTACGTGGACTCGCCTGGATGCTTTCCCTCCTTCCGCCTCGGCCGGACACCGTCCATGCCCTCGTCGGCCTCGTCGAGACGTCCCTGGACCATCGGTCCGGAGACGCTCCCCGCTCGCCTCAAGTGGCTGAGGCGGGCATCGTCGCGCTGGCTCTGCTCGGGAACCGGGCAGCACGGACGGAACTGGAGACCCTGAGCAGATGGGTCACGCACGAGGGCACGTCGCGGCGCATAGACAAAGCGCTCGCAGTGCTCTGATCAGGCCGCGGCCCCTCTCGCCGACACCTGGATCACCACGCCGTCAGCCACATCGAACAACCAGGACGAGGAGCGGTCCTCCGGCCGGCCGGACCCGCTCCGGCAGCGGCGGCTCGACGGCGAAGGCCCGACCCCTTGCAGGCGTCTCCAGACCCGCGGACGACCACGGCTCTGCCGGAGAAGGGGTTACGAAGACGGCTTGACGTGGGTCATCAAGCCGTGTTCACCACCTGCAAGGGGCCGGTGCCTGAGCTCTGGGCGGCATCGAATCCGTTGGGAGCGGCTGCCGGAGTGTGGATCATGGAGCCGCTGCGGATGGGGCACGAAGCAGGACCAGGAGACCGTCCTCGCCGTCGAGATCACCCGGGACGGCTTCCTGTGGGCGCTGCGCAACGCGTGCCTGTCGCACCACGTGCCCGCGCTGCACGGGGACAGGGCCGCCTGGCGGCGGCAGCTCCGTGACGCGCCCGCGCGCGTCCAGTGGGACCCCGAGCGCGATCTGCGCCTGCGTCCGCTGCCGCACCGGTCCCTGCAGCTCGGCCTCACCGGGGAGGCGGCGGCCCGTTACTCGGACGAGTGGATCGTCGGAATCCGGGACGTCACGGCGGCGGAGCGGATCCACTCGCTGGTCCGGGCGGGCGACCTCGAGCGGGCCGCCACGCTGCTGCCCGAGGAGCGGCCCTACCCCTTGAACGACGAGGTGCTCGCCCGCCCGCGCGCCTGAGCGGCCGGTCCGGCCGGAGCCCGGCCCCTTCGCGACGCGCGGCGTCCGGAGGGGGCCTAGGGTGAGCCCAGGGGTCGTGCCGTCGCCGTCGATCGAGTGGGGGCCCTCATGAAACGTCTCGTCACGGTCGTCACCGGAGGCAGCGGGGGCATCGGCGCCGCGATCTGCCGGCGGCTCGCGGCCGACGGGCAGGACGTGGTGGTGGGGTACGTCCAGGACGCCCGGGCCGCCGAGGCGGTCGCGGACGACGTGAGCGCGGCCGGGGCCCGCAGCGTCATCGTACGGGCGGACATCTCGCGCGCGGCGGACGTCGAGCGGCTCTTCGCCACGGCGGAGGGACGGCTCGGGCCGGTGACGGGGCTGGTGAACAATGCCGGGGTGACCGGGATCCCGGGCCCCCTCGCCGTCGCGGACACGGCGGACCTGCGGCGCGTCGTCGACGTCAACCTCTTCGGCACGCTGCTGTGCGCGCGGCGCGCGGCGCAGCTCATGACCCCGCGGCGCAGCGGTGTCATCGTGAACGTGTCGTCGGCGTCCGCCACGCTCGGCAGCCCCGGCGAGTACGTGCACTACGCCGCGACCGAGGCGGCCGTGGACGCGCTGACGGTCGGCCTGGCCAAGGAGCTCGGCCCGGACGGCATCCGCGTCAACGTGGTCGCGCCCGGCCTGATCGACACCGGGAGCCACCGGACGATGGGCGACGCGCACCGGATGGCGGGGGCCGCCGGCGCGATCCCGCTGCGCCGCGCGGGCCGGGCCGAGGAGGTCGCCGCGGCGGTCGCGTGGCTGATGTCACCGGCCGCCTCGTACACGTCGGGAGCCGTTCTGCGGATCGCGGGAGGCGGCTGAGGAAGGGCCGCTGCGCGGAACGGGGCGGTGCGCAGGGTGCCGGACCGGGGCTTCGGATCAGGCCGCCTTGACGACCCGGCCCCGCATCGCGGCGGCCCATTCGACCACCAGCAGTTCGTACTCCGCGCGTTCCTCGGGGGACAGGGACCCGCGGGCACGGAGCCAGAGCGCCCGGATCTGCTCGTTCAACTCCGCAGCGGACCGCACGGAACCAGGGGCCACTGAATCGGGGGACATGGCCCCAAGCCTAGGGGCAAGCACTGACAGTGCGCTACCGGACGGCTACGCAGGCCGTATGGAGTCGGTCACGAACCGGGCGTTCCGGCTCCGGACGGCCTCGCCGCAGAGGCACGGGACCGCGGTCCTCCCGGTCCGGTCAGTCCGCCGACTCGGCCGCGTGCGGGCTCAGCACGCCCGCCGTCACCAGCGCGATGATGACGACGCCGAGGGCCACGCGGTACCACACGAACGGCATGAAGCTCTTGGTCGAGATGTACTTCATGAACCAGGCGATGACCGCGTAGCCCGACGCGAAGGCGATCAGCGTGGCGAAGATCGTGGGTCCCCAGGCCACATGACCGCCCTCCAGCGCGTCCTTGAGCTCGAACGTGCCGGACGCCAGCACCGCGGGAATCGCCAGCAGGAAGGAGTAACGCGCCGCCGCCTCGCGGCGGTAGCCCATGAACAGGCCGCCGCTGATGGTGGCGCCGGAGCGGGAGACCCCGGGGATGAGGGCCATCGCCTGGCAACAGCCGTAGATCAGGCCGTCCTTGACGCCGAGGTCCTGCAGGCTCTTGCGCTGCTTGGGCGCCCGGTGCCGGCCGCCGGTCTCGTCGCGTGCCGCGAGCCGGTCGGCCGTGCCGATGACCACGCCGACGACGATGAGCATGGTCGCCGTGACCCGCAGATCGCGGAACGGCCCCTCGATCTGGTCCTTGAGTGTCAGCCCGAGCACGCCGATGGGTATGGAGCCGACGATCACCAGCCAGCCCATCTGCGCGTCGTGGTCCCGGCGCATCGCCTTGTCGAACAGCGAGCGGGACCAGGCGGACACGATCCGGCCGATGTCCTTGCGGAAGTAGATCAGCACCGCCGCCTCCGTGCCGATCTGGGTGATCGCCGTGAAGGCCGCGCCCGGGTCCTTCCAGCCGGAGAAGGCCGCCGTCAGGCGCAGATGGGCGCTGGAGGAGACGGGGAGGAACTCGGTCAGCCCCTGGACGAGTCCGAGGATGAGTGATTCGAACCAAGACATGGAGGTACGGAGTCCAAGTGCCGATCGGGAAAAGGGCGATGGACACACCGAACCGCGACGTGCGCTGATCGGGGTGTTGAGGGGCAGCGTAGCGTCCCGCATCGACGGCGACGGCGTCGGCCCGGTGCGGGCGCCGCGGTCCGGCGGGGCCTAGCCCCGGCGCAGGTGGTGGCGCTTGCGCCAGGCGACGACCGCGCCGGCCAGGGCCGGAGCGGCGATGCAGGCCACCGCGATCAGGAAGGCCGGCGACGTCGGCGCGGACGCCCGGGCGCCGGCGACGACGTACGCGGCCGTGTTCGGGACGGAACCGAGCGCGGTCGCCAGCACGAACGCCGGCCAGCCCATGCGTGAGACGGCGGCGCAGTAGTTCGCGGCCCAGAACGGCACACCCGGGAAGAGCCGTGCCGCCAGCATCGAACGGAAGCCGTGCCGGCTGAGCTGCCCGTCCGCCGCCGTCAGCCAGCGGCCCCGCACCAGCGGACGCAGCGCGTCCTGGCCGAGGACCCGGCCGAGACCGAAGGCGAGGCCGGCGCCGAGCACCGTGCCGGCCAGTGCCGCCCCGAGCCCGAGCGCCGAGCCGAAGAGCGCGCCCGCCGCGAGGTTCAGCAGCGGACGCGGTACGAACGCCACGGTGCACAGGCCGTAGGCCACCGCGAACACCACGGCCGCCGTGGGCCCGGTGAACTGCGGCGGCCAGCCGTTCGCCAGCAGTCGCTGCGGCTGGAGGAGCAGGACCGCGGTCCCGGCCCCGGCCAGCAGGACGAGGAGCAGGGACAGCCGCGACCACGGCGACGACACGGCTCTCGCGCAGCGGGCGCGCAGGCCCTGCGGCGCGGCGGGCGGGAGCGACGGCGGTCCGGACCTGAACCGCGCCGGGCGGGCGGGCACGACCGACGGCCCCGCCGCGGGGACGGCGACGGCGAACTCCGTGGCGGCGGCCCGGGGAGAGGCCGTGGCGGTGCCCCCAGAGCGGGTGGTGGCATCGAGCATCCGGCGACACTAACCGACACGGGTGTGTGATCGCCGTATGGTGCGTCTCATGACCGTCACGGGAACGGGCACCGGAAGGCCGCGCAGCGCTCTCGCCGACACGCTCGTGACGCGGCTGACCACCAGGTACGCCGCCGCGGCCGATCCGCGACGGGCCGTGGGCATGCGGGCGTACATGAAGGACGTGGCGCCGTTCCTCGGTCTGGCCGCGCCCGAGCGCCGAGCCCTGTTCCGGGCGGTCGTCGCGGGCACGTCCCGCCCCGACGAGGCGGACTGCACGGCGCTCGCCCTGCGCTGCTGGGAGCTGCCCGAGCGCGAGTACCACTACTTCGCCGTCGACTACCTGCGCCGGCACGTGCGCCGTTGCTCGTCCGGGTTCCTGCCCGTGGCCCGGCACCTCCTCACCACCGTCCCCTGGTGGGACACCGTCGACCCGCTCGCCGTGCACGTCGTCGGCGTCCTGGCCGAAACCGACCCCCGGCTGACGGCGGTCATGGACGCGTGGATCGAGGACGACGACCTGTGGCTCGTCCGCGCGGCCCTGCTGCACCAGCTGCGCCACGGCGAACGCACCGATGCCGAGAGGCTGTTCGCCTACTGCCGGCGCCAGTCCGGCCACCGGGCCTTCTTCGTCCGCAAGGCGATCGGCTGGGCGGTGCGGGAGTACGCCCGGACGGATCCGGAGGCGGTACGGGCCTTCCTGGCGCGGGAGCGGGGGACGTTCGCGCCGCTGTCGGTGCGGGAGGCGCTGAAGCACGTCGGGGAGTAGGGCCGACGGCCCTCGGAGGGCCCGCACGGTGGCCGGCGCCTCCGGACCCACGGCGGGGCGAGCCTGCGACACCGTCACGCGGCCGGTGTCGGCGCGGGGCCGGCATCGGCACCTGGCCGGCATGGCGGCGTGGCCGGCGGAGGTGTCCGCCGGACGGGCCCGGGCGGTCCGAACGAGCCGGAAAACCATTCGACGGAAACCCGGCACGTCGGACAGGATCGACCCCATGTTCCGGCACGCCTTCCTTCTCGCAGCATCCGCCGCCGCGGATGCCCCGAAGGCTGCCGTCCCCGTCCTCGTCGCCGCAGTCGACGGCGCCCGAAGCTGACCCTCCCCGGATCGTCCGGCGGACCCCGCAGGGGGAGGGTCGGCAGATCCCCGGGGTCCCGTCCCGGCCGCGTGCGCGAAGAACCGCGCCGGGGCCGTCACACCACACCAGTGGAAGGCTTCGAGGTACAGCCATGCCCAAGACGGCGTACGTCCGCACCAAACCGCACCTGAACATCGGCACGATGGGCCACGTCGACCACGGCAAGACCACCCTGACCGCCGCCATCACCAAGGTGCTCGCCGAACGCGGCAACGGCACCTTCGTCCCGTTCGACCGCATCGACCGGGCCCCGGAGGAGGCCGCGCGCGGCATCACCATCAACATCGCCCACGTCGAGTACGAGACCGACACCCGGCACTACGCGCACGTCGACATGCCCGGCCACGCCGACTACGTCAAGAACATGGTCACCGGCGCCGCGCAGCTCGACGGGGCGATCCTCGTCGTCTCGGCGCTGGACGGGATCATGCCGCAGACCGCCGAGCACGTGCTGCTCGCCCGGCAGGTCGGTGTGGACCACATCGTCGTGGCCCTGAACAAGGCCGACGCGGGCGACGAGGAACTGACCGACCTGGTCGAGCTGGAGGTCCGGGACCTGCTCACGCAGCACGGCTACGGCGGCGACGCGGTGCCCGTCGTACGGGTCTCGGGCCTGAAGGCCCTGGAGGGCGACCCGCGCTGGACGGCGGCGATCGAGGCGCTGCTCGACACGGTGGACACCTACGTGCCCCTGCCCGAGCGGTACCTCGACGCGCCGTTCCTGCTGCCGGTGGAGAACGTGCTCACGATCACCGGCCGCGGCACGGTCGTCACGGGCGCCGTCGAGCGCGGCACGGTCCGCGTCGGCGACCGCGTCGAGGTCCTCGGCGCGGACGTGGAGACGGTGGTCACCGGCCTGGAGACCTTCGGCAAGCCCATGGAGGAGGCGCAGGCCGGTGACAACGTGGCCCTGCTGCTGCGGGGCGTGCCGCGCGACGCGGTCCGCCGCGGGCACGTCGTCGCGGCGCCCGGCAGCCTGACGCCGGGCCGGCGCTTCACGGCGCGGGTGTACGTCCTGTCGGCGCGCGAGGGCGGCCGGACCACGCCGGTGGCGACCGGCTACCGACCGCAGTTCTACCTCCGCACCGCGGACGTGGTCGGCGACGTCGACCTGGGGGAGGCGGCCGTCGCCCGGCCCGGTGACACCATCACCATGACGGTGGAGCTGGGCCGCCAGGTCCCGCTGGAGCCGGGACTCGGCTTCGCGATCCGCGAGGGCGGACGCACGGTCGGCGCGGGGACGGTGACCTCGGTCGGCTGAGGCCGGCCGGCCCGGGCCAGCCGCACCGGCGCGGCCCGTCCTCCCGCGATCCGCCACCGGAAGAGGGGAGCGGGGGCGGGGGGTAGAGGGGGACAAAAATGGGGATGTGGTAGGTGTGGGGGGGGGGTGTAAAAAG
>NZ_JBSFNN010000126.1:0-13000 GCF_053587115.1 Streptomyces sp. NPDC003697 | reverse complement strand
GCCCTCGTACTGGATGTACTCGGGCTTCCGGCCGGTGCGGCGAGAGGGCGTGCCGGGCGTCGCGACGGGGCGAACGTTGCCTGCCGCGGCACTAGACCTCGAGGACCTCCTCGATCTTCTTCAGCTGGTGGCGGGCCATCGCCAGGTTGGCCCGCTTGCCGTCCAGCACCAGGTAGAGGAAGAGGCCGTTGCCGCCACGCCCGCTGATCAGGCGGATCAGGTGGTACTGGTCGGACAGGGTGATGAGGATGTCCTCGATCTGGCCCTTCAGCCCCAGGTGCTCCATGGTGCGCATCTTGGCCCGGATCACGTCCGTGTTGCCGGCGGCGGCGACGTTCAGGTCGAAGCTCTTGCTGCCGCCCATCGTGCCCAGCGCCATGCCGCTGGTGTAGTCGACGAGGGCGACTCCGGTCGCGCCCTCGATGGAGGCGAGTGCTTCCTTCAGCGCGGTTTCGGTGTTGGCCATGGCGTGCGTTTCCTCGATTTCTCTCAGTTGTCGGTTGCGGTGCGCGCGTTGGCGGTGGCGTCGCGTGGCGCGCGCGTGGTTCTGGTCCGGGTCGGGGCGGGCCCGGCCGCCGGTTGCGGGGGCCTGCCGGTGGCCGGCGGGGTGAGCGTGGACCCGGCGTCCACGAGCTCGCCGACGCGGGCGCCGGACCTGCGTCCCTCCAGGTGCAGGCGGCCGACGTTCACCCGGTCCTGGGCGAGCAGGGTCAGCACGGCGGTGCGGCCCGCCGCGTACGTCGCGACGTAGCCGTTCGTGCCGCGGACCAACACCTCGCGGAAGCCGCCCCGGCCGGTGAGGTCCGTCATCCTGAGGGCGACGCCGAGGGCGGTCGCCGTGAGCGCGGCCACGGTCTCCGGCTCCAGCCCGGGGGTGTCGTGCGCCACGACGAGTCCGTCGACGGTGGCCGCGAGAGCCCCGGTGAGGTCGGGTACGCGGGCCCGCAGTCGGCGGAGCTCGTCGAGGACGTCTTCCTCGGCTGCCATCAGATCGCTCCTCTCGACGTGCGGTCGTTGCCGCTCAAAGGGCCTCCAGCGCATCCCTGAGCCTCTTCAGCAAGGTGATGTGGGGATCGGGCACGTACGGCAGTGGTTCACTGAACACGACCGTCGCGTCGCCGGGTGCAGGTGCGGGTGCGGGTGCCGGCTGCGGCCCGGGCGGTCCGGGTGCAGGTTCCGGTCCCGGCACGGGCGGTCCGGGTGCCGCCACCGGCAGCACCAGTCCGGCCGCCGCCAGCCGCCGTACGTCCACCAGCACGGGGAACGCCCGCCGGCCCAGCTCGTGCGCGATGTCCGTGGCCGTGCGCACCCCGTCCACCCGCTCCAGGACCGCCCGCTGCCGGTGGGTGAGCGACGGCCTCCGGGCGGGGTCGGCGCGGATCAGGGCCGCGCTGTCCGTCCGGGCGTCGGGCAGGACGCGGTGCAGCATCTCCCGGCGGCGCAGGGTCTCGTGCTCCAGGGCCGCGACCGGCACCGGGCGTGCCGTGCCGGGCCGGTGCGCCGTGCCGTAGCGGAAGCGGCCCGGCGTGCTGCTCGGCGCCAGCGTGAAGTACGCCGCGTCGTACAGCGCCCCCAGGTGGCACAGTTCCAGCTCGCCCTCGGTGAGGTGGCCGGCGTCCACGAGCAGGCGGCCCACCGGGCGCCGCTCGTCGGCGCGTGCCACCGCCTCCCGCCAGGTCTCCGGGCCGAGGGTGCCGTGGGCCGCCAGCAGGACACCGAGGTCAGGAGCGCACTGGCTCTCCGCGTGCACGACCTCGCCCTCGACGAGATGGAGCGTGCCGCACTCGCGGACCAGGACGCCGGTGGCCCGCTCGGCGGCCAGCCGGTTCAGCATCGGCGAAACCCCGCCCCAGGGCCGTTCACCGGCCGCCGTCCGGTTGCGTACCGGCAGCGGCGGGGGAGTCTCCTTGACCATGGTCATCCCAGCACCAGTCGTCCGGCCATCTCGCCGAGACGGATGCGGGCCAGTGCGAGGTTGCCCTCCGCGCGGGTGAGCCACAGATGGAGGAAGACGCTGCTGTCGAAGGTCGTCCGCACGAACCGCAGCAGGTGGTAGCTGTCGCGGTTGCTGATGATCAGGTCCTCGAGCGGAGGGTCGTCGGCGCCGGCGCCGGATTCGCCGGCCGGTGCGAAGGCGCCGTGCTCGGCGGCCATCCGGGCCAGCTCGGCGGCCTCCGCCGCGGTCGCCTCGTGGTCGCCGCCCGGGGACTCCCCGACGGTGCCCAGAGCCAGCCCGCTGGTCCAGTCGACCAGCGCGGCACCCCGGGCGCCGGGCAGTCGCATCGCTTCGAGCAGGCACTCGTCGATTCCGGGCACCGTGGCTCCCCTCCCGCCTTCGGTTCGGCTGAGTGACACACACGCTACGCACCGTAGATGGGACGGGTGAGGGTTCTGGCATTTTCCGGTGGAACATGCGAACGGGCGGCTAGTGTGGGTCGGCTGTACCCGCGTGGACCCGTCCGGCGGCGTGTCCGCCGGGGCGCGTCACGGGCATGCGCCTGCGGCCAGGCCGGCGAGCGCGTGCGCGTGGGCCCCTCCCGCCTCGGCCACGATCTCCGCCAGGGTCTGCGGCTCGCGCACGGTGGCGAAGGCGACGCCGCCCGAGCCGTCCCGGACGAAGCCGTGGACGCCCGGCCGGGCCAGCGAGTTGTAGGCGTAGTGGTGCGCGAAATAGTAGGCGCCGGTGTCCAGCGCCGCCGCGTAGTCGCCCTGGTCCAGCAGTGGCAGCGCGCGGCCCTCGGCGAGCAGGTCGCCCGCGAAGCAGGCCGGCCCGGCCACGTCCTGCACCACCTCCGGTCCCGGCTTGGGGCGGCCCTCGGCGTCGTACGCGGCGATGCGCAGCGGCCACGACCCCGGCGCGTACACGGTCCGGGTGGCGACCTGGACGCCCGCGTGCGTGACCGCGACGCGGCGCCCGCCGGCCCTCTTGGCGTACTCGACCCGCGCCACCACCGTGCCGTGCCGGGCCAGCAGCGACCGCCCGAACTCGGTCACCAGTCCGTACCTCCCGTCGAACAGCCCGGGCACCGCCTCCCGCAGCGCCCGTGCGTACTGCGCGAACGTCGGGTCCGTCGTGTCGGAGGAGAAGTTCACCGGCAGTCCGCCGCCGATGTCGACGGTGTCGATCTGCCGCCGTCCGGCCCGCTCGTTGATCTCCTCGGCCAGCGCGTACGTCTCGGCCACGCCGCGGGTCATCAGGGTGAGCGGGATGCCCTGCGAGCCGGTGTGCGCGTGCAGCCGGTTCAGCCAGGGGCGGTCGAGGAAGGCGCGCACCACCCACGCGCGGGCCCCCTCGTCGCGCAGCGCCACCCCGAACTTCGAGGTCGCCGTCGCGGTCGACAGCGCCCCGATCGAGCCCCCGCCGAGCTGCGGGTTCACGCGGATGCCGACGGGGGAGCGGGGCCCGGCCGCGGCGGGGCCCGCGCCGTCGGCGAGCAGGGCGTCGATGCGCTCCAGCTCCTGCGGGTTGTCCGCGTTCACGGCGATCCCCAGCGCCAGTGCCTCGCGCAGCTCGGCCGGGGTCTTCGCGGGCGAGTCGAGGACGACGTGGCCGGGCGGGATCCCGGCCGCCCGCGCCAGCGCCAGCTCACCGGGGCTCGCCACCTCGGCGCCGACGCCCTCCTCGTGCAGCAGCCGCAGGACCGGCACCAGCGGGGTCGCCTTCACCGCGAAGGCGTGCAGCACCGGCGTCCCCGGTGCCACCACCGCGTCGAACGCCGCCCGCAGCGCCGCCGCCGACTCCCGGATGCCCGCGACGTCCAGGAGGCCGACGATCGGCGCGCGCGGGCCCAGCAGCCCCTGCTCCACGGCGGCCCGCACCGCCGCGTCCCGCCGGACGGCCCGCGCCCGGTCCGCCTCGTCCGGTGGCGCGCCGGCGGCCCGGCTCCCCGCGAGGTCCGTCGCGCGGTCCGCCGGGCTGCCTCCCGCGCCGACCGCGCCGTCCACCCCGTGCGCCCCGTCGGCCCCGTTCGTCCCCGTGCCGTCCGTCCGGCTGATCCGCTCGCTGTCGGCTCCGCTCACCCGTGTGTCCTCCGCCTCGTCCACTCGTACCGTGGGCCACCCGGCCACTCGCTCGCCCGGCCACTGTTGCCCTGTCTGCCGTAGCGACTGCCCGGGACGTCCCCCGTCCGGTCACCGCCGGCGCCCCTGTTTCCAGCCAAACACCCGGACCGTGCCCGCGGCGGCCGACGGACGTGTTGACTAGGACTATTCAGAAGGCAAGGATGTGAATAACGACTGCAACGGCGTGCCGGCGCAGCCCACCGCGAGCAATCCGCCAGGAGGCAGACCATGTCAGGACCCCGCCCCGTCCGGGCACCGCGCGGCACGGACCTGAGCGCCCTGGGGTGGCAGCAGGAGGCCGCCCTGCGGATGCTGCAGAACAACCTCGACCCCGAGGTCGCCGAGCATCCCGACAAGCTCGTCGTCTACGGCGGCACCGGTAAGGCGGCCCGTGACTGGCGCTCCTTCGACGCCATGGTCCGTACCCTGCGGACGCTGAAGCAGGACGAGACGATGCTGGTCCAGTCCGGCCGTCCGGTCGGCGTCATGCAGACCCACGAGTGGGCGCCGCGCGTGCTCATCGCCAACTCCAACCTGGTCGGCGACTGGGCCACCTGGGAGGAGTTCCGGCGCCTGGAGGCCCTCGGCCTCACCATGTACGGCCAGATGACCGCCGGTTCCTGGATCTACATCGGCACCCAGGGCATCCTCCAGGGCACCTACGAGACCTTCGCCGCCGTCGCTGCGAAGAGGTTCGGCGGCACCCTCGCCGGCACGATCACCCTGACCGCCGGCCTCGGCGGCATGGGCGGCGCCCAGCCACTCGCCGTCACCATGAACGACGGCGTGGCCATCTGCGTCGACTGCGACCCGCGCGCGATCGAGCGCCGCATCGAGCACCGCTACCTGGACGTACGGGCCGACTCCCTGGAGCACGCCCTCCAGCTGGCCGTCGAGGCCCGCGACCGGCGCAGGCCGCTGTCCATCGGCGTCCTCGGCAACGCCGCCGAGCTGGTGCCCCAGCTGCTCGCCATGGGCGCGCCCGTCGACATCGTCACCGACCAGACCTCCGCCCACGACCCGCTGTCCTACCTGCCGCTCGGTGTCGGCTTCGAGGACATGGCCGAGGCCGCGGCCAAGGACCCGGCCGGGTTCACCACCCGGGCCCGCGAGTCCATGGCCCGGCACGTGGAAGCCATGGTCGGCTTCATGGACGCCGGCGCCGAGGTCTTCGACTACGGCAACTCCATCCGTGGTGAGGCCCGACTCGCCGGATACGACCGGGCGTTCGCCTTTCCCGGGTTCGTCCCCGCCTACATCCGCCCGCTCTTCTGCGAGGGCAAGGGTCCCTTCCGCTGGGCGGCGCTGTCCGGCGACCCGGCCGACATCGCCAGGACGGACCGGGCGATCCTCGACCTCTTCCCCGAGAACGAGTCGCTGGCCCGCTGGATCGGGATGGCCGGGGAGCGGGTGCACTTCCAGGGCCTGCCCGCGCGCATCTGCTGGCTCGGCTACGGCGAACGCGACAGGGCCGGCGAGCGCTTCAACGACATGGTCGCCGCCGGCGAGCTCAGCGCGCCCGTCGTCATCGGCCGCGACCACCTCGACTGCGGCTCCGTCGCCTCCCCGTACCGCGAGACCGAGGCCATGCTCGACGGCTCCGACGCGATCGCCGACTGGCCGCTGCTGAACGCCATGGTCAACGTCGCCTCCGGCGCGTCGTGGGTGTCCGTCCACCACGGCGGCGGCGTCGGCATGGGCCGCTCCCTGCACGCCGGACAGGTCACGGTCGCCGACGGCACCCCGCTCGCCGGGGAGAAGATCCGCCGGGTGCTGACCAACGACCCCGGGATGGGCGTCATCCGGCACGTCGACGCCGGGTACGACACCGCCGAGACGGTGGCGCGGGAGCGCGGTGTGCGGGTGCCGATGCGCGAAGGTGACCAGGCGTGACGTTCCACAGCATGTGGGCGGAGCTGCTGCCCGTCGGCCGCAGCTCCGCCGGCGGCGGCTACCGCCGGTACGCCTGGACCGGGGCCGACGCCGAGTGCCGGGCCTGGTTCCGGGCCCAGGCCGAGGCGCGCGGACTGGCCTACGAGGCCGACCGCAACGGCAACCAGTGGGCCTGGCTCGGTGATCCGGCGCAGGGGGACGCCGTCGTCACCGGGTCGCACCTCGACTCCGTCCCGGACGGCGGGGCCTTCGACGGACCGCTCGGTGTGGTGTCCGCCTTCGCGGCCCTGGACGAACTGCGCCACAGGGGAGTGCGGTTCACCAGGCCCCTTGCCGTCGTCAACTTCGGCGACGAGGAGGGCGCCCGGTTCGGGCTCGCGTGTGTCGGGTCGCGGCTGACCGCCGGTCAGCTCACCGTGGAGCAGGCGCACCGGCTCACCGACGGCGACGGGATCACGCTGCCGCGGGCCATGGAGGCCGCCGGGTACGACCCCGAGGCCATCGGGCCGGATCCGCAGCGGCTCGCCCGCATCGGCGCGTTCGTCGAACTGCACGTCGAACAGGGCCGGGCCCTGGACCTCACCGGCGACGCGGTGGGCGTCGCGAGCGCCATCTGGCCGCACGGGCGCTGGCGCTTCGACTTCCGGGGCCAGGCCAACCACGCCGGCACCACCCGGCTCGACGACCGCCGCGACCCGATGCCGCCGTACGCCGAGACCGTGCTCGCCGCCCGCCGCGAGGCCGCGCTGGCCGGCGCCGTCGCCACCTTCGGCAAGATCTCCGTCGAGCCGAACGGCGTCAACGCGATCCCCTCCGTGGTGCGCGGCTGGCTCGACTCCCGCGCCGCCGACCAGGACACCCTCGACACCGTGGTGACCGGCATCGAGAAGGCCGCCCGCGAGCACGCCGCATCCCACGGCGTCGCGCTCGACGTCGTACGGGAGTCCTTCACCCCCGTCGTCGAGTTCGACCACGCCCTGCGCGACGAACTCGCCCGTGTCCTGGGCCACGGCACCGGTCTGACGGTGCCCGTCCTCGGCACGGGCGCCGGACACGACGCCGGAATCCTCTCCGCGCACATCCCGACCGCCATGCTGTTCGTGCGCAACCCCACCGGTGTCTCGCACTCCCCGGCCGAGTTCGCGGCCGAGGACGACTGCGTGGCCGGGGTGCGCGCACTCGCCGACGTACTGGAAGGACTGGCCTGCAGGTGACGCGGACGTACTGGCTGGAGCACGCCTGGCTCGGCACCCTCCCCGAAGGCCTCGACGGCCTCCGGGCCGGGGGGACCCCCGTCGAACCGGGCGTGGCACTCGACGTGCACGACGGGCGCATCGCGGCCGTACGCACGGACGTCACCGCTCCGCCCGCCGGCGCCGAGGTGCTGCGCGGGCTCACCCTGCCGGGACTGGCCAACGCCCACAGCCACGCCTTCCACCGGGCGCTGCGCGGCACCGTCCAGGTCGGCTCCGGCACCTTCTGGACCTGGCGCGAGGTCATGTACGCGGTGGCCGACCGGCTCACCCCCGAGCGCTACCACGCACTCGCCCGAGCCGTGTACGCCGAGATGGCGCTGGCCGGCATCACGGCGGTCGGCGAGTTCCACTACGTGCACCACGCTCCCGGCGGCCGCCGGTACGCCGACCCCAACGCCATGGGGGAAGCCCTGATCGAGGCCGCCGCCGAGGCCGGCATCCGCATCACCCTCCTCGACACCTGCTACCTCTCCGCCGGCTTCGGGCAGCCGCCCGACAGGCACCAGCTCCGCTTCTCCGACGGCACCGCCGAGGCGTGGGCCGAACGCGCCTCGCTCCTCACGGAACGCGAGCACGCGCGGATCGGTGCCGCCGTCCACTCCGTGCGCGCCGTGCCCGCGGGGCAGCTCGCGACGGTGGCGCGGTGGGCCGAGGAGCGGCGCGCACCCCTCCATGTGCACCTGTCGGAGCAGACGGCGGAGAACGACGCCTGTCTCCGCGCCCACGGGTGCACCCCGGCACGGCTCCTCGCCGACCACGGAGTCCTCGGGCCGCGCACGACCGGCGTGCACAACACCCACCTCACCGACGAGGACATCGCCCTGCTCGGCAACTCCGGCACGGGGACCTGCATGTGCCCCACGACCGAACGGGACCTGGCCGACGGCATCGGCCCCGCCCCGGCCCTGCAGCGGGCCGGCTCCCCGCTGTGTCTCGGCTCCGACAGCCATGCCGTCGTCGACCTGCTGGAGGAGGCACGCGCCCTGGAGCTCGACGAGCGGCTGCGCAGCCGGACCCGCGGCCACTGGACCGCCGCCGCCCTGCTGCGGGCCGCCACCGCCGACGGCCACGCGGCCCTCGGCTGGGCGGAGGCGGGCACCCTGGAGGCCGGCGCGCCCGCCGACTTCACCACGATCGCGCTGGACTCGGTCAGGACGGCGGGGACACTGCCGAGGCTGGGCGCCGAGACGGCCGTCTTCGCGGCGACGGCGGCGGACGTCCGGCACACGGTCGTGGCGGGACGGCACATCGTCCGCGACGGGGCGCACACCCTCGTCGCCGACGCGCCACGGGCGCTGGCCCAGGCCGTCGAAGCCCTGCGCGGCTGACACGGCCCGAGCCGGCCCGGCGGCCCCGCCCCCCCGGGAGCGCCCCGAGCCGGGGAACCGGACGACGTGAGAAGCACCCGGTCCGTGGAGCACCGCGGACCGGGAGGACGCCCGAGCACGTGAAACAGCCGACACCCCCCGAGCGACCGGCGCGACCCGAGTGACCGGAGCCACCGAGGCCGCCACACCTCCGGCACCACCGAAGCCCCCGCACCCCGCACCCCCCGCCCCCACGCCCCACGCCCACGCCACGCCCACGAGGACGCCATGAGCAGCACGACCGGCAGCAACGGCACGAGCACCGTCATCACCAACATCGCCACGCTGGTCACCAACGACCCCTCCCTCGGCCGCGGGCAGTCCCCGCTCGGCCTGATCCGGGACGCGGCCGTCGTCATCGACGGCGACCGCGTCGCATGGACCGGTGAGGCCAGGAAGGCACCCGCCGCCGACAACCGGGTCGACGCCGGCGGCCGCGCGGTGATCCCGGGCTTCGTCGACTCCCACTCCCACCTGGTCTTCGCCGGTGACCGCACCGAGGAGTTCAACGCCCGCATGTCGGGCCGGCCCTACAGCGCGGGCGGCATCCGCACCACGGTCGCCGCCACCCGCGCGGCGACCGACGCGGAACTGGAGGCCAACCTCACCCGCCTCCTCACCGAGGCGCTGCGCCAGGGCACCACCACCTTCGAGACGAAGTCCGGCTACGGCCTGACCGTCGAGGACGAGGCCCGGGCCCTGCGCATCGCGGCCCGGCACACCGACGAGGTCACCTACCTGGGCGCCCACGTCGTCCCCCCGGACCACGCCGGGGACCCGGCCGGCTACGTCCGTCTCGTCACCGGCGAGATGCTCGACGCCTGCGCGCCGCACGCCCGCTGGATCGACGTCTTCTGCGAGCAGGGCGCCTTCGACGGCGACCAGGCCCGCGCGATCCTCACCGCGGGCCGGGCGAGGGGCCTGCACCCGCGCATCCACGCCAACCAGCTCTCGTACGGCCCCGGCGTACAGCTCGCCGTGGAGGTCGACGCGGCCAGCGCCGACCACTGCACCCACCTGACGGACGCGGACGTCGACGCCCTCGCCGGCAGCCGCACGGTGGCCACCCTGCTGCCCGGCGCCGAGTTCTCCACCCGCGCCGCATGGCCGGACGCGCGCCGCCTCCTGGACGCCGGCGCGACGGTCGCCCTGTCCACCGACTGCAACCCGGGCTCGTCGTTCACCTCGTCGGTGCCGTTCTGCATCGCCCTGGCCGTCCGCGACATGGGCATGACCCCGGACGAGGCGCTGTGGTCGGCGACGGCGGGCGGTGCCGCGGCGCTGCGCCGTGACGACGTCGGCCGCCTCACCCCGGGCGCCCGCGCCGACCTGGCCGTGCTGGACGCCCCGAGCCACGTCCACCTCGCCTACCGCCCCGGGGTGCCCCTGGTGACGTCGGTGTGGCGGCGCGGCGAGAGGGTCGTCTGACACGGTGCTGCGCGGCCGGCCACGGCCGCGCATGAGGGAAGACGACGGCGGCCCCCTTCCCGCGCCGGGAGACCGGCACCGAAGGGGGCCGCCGTCACAGAACGGCCGGCGCCGGTGTCACTCGTCGACGGTCAGCCCCTTGCGCAGCTTCACGAGCGTCCGGGACAGCAGACGGGAGACGTGCATCTGCGAGATGCCCAGCTCCTCGCCGATCTCCGACTGGGTCATGTTGGCCACGAACCGCAGGGAGAGGATCCTCCGGTCACGCAGGGGCAGCTCGGCGATCAGCGGCTTCAGGGACTCGATGTACTCGATGCCCTCGAGCCCGTGGTCCTCGTAGCCGATGCGGTCGGCGAGCGCGCCCTGGGAGTCCTCCTCCTCGCCCTGGGCGTCCAGGGACGACGCGGTGTACGCGTTCGACGCCGCCATGCCCTCGACGACCTCGTCCCCGGTGATGCCCAGGCGCTGCGCGAGCTCCGCGACCGTCGGGGCGCGGTCGAGTTTCTGGGCCAGCTCGTCGCCGGCCTTGGCCAGGTCCAGCCGCAGCTCCTGCAGCCGGCGCGGGACCCGCACCGACCACGAGGTGTCGCGGAAGTAGCGCTTGATCTCGCCGATGATGGTGGGCATCGCGAACGTGGGGAACTCCACGCCGCGGGACAGTTCGAAGCGGTCGATCGCCTTGATCAGGCCGATCGTGCCGACCTGGATGATGTCCTCCATCGGCTCGCTGCGGGAGCGGAAGCGGGAGGCGGCGAACTTGACGAGGGCGAGGTTCAGTTCGACGAGCGTCGCACGGACGTACGCGTGTTCGTGCGTGCCTTCCTCGAGGGACCCCAGCCGCTCGAAGAGGGTCCGGGACAGCGCCCTGGCGTCGTCCGGGGCCACCTCGTCGTACGGGGGGATGTCCGGAAGCCCGGCGAGTGCGGCGGCCGGATCGGCCCGCTCGGTGCCTTCGGGTGCGTGCTCGAGGGAATCGAGGTGGTCGAGGGGGGATGCCGACGACGCCCTCCGGGTATGCGATGCGTCGAGCCGGGGTGACATGATGTCCTCCATCGTTCTCGGCATATGGCTGCCGAAGCCAGTGCGTGCACTACGGTGTGCGGCGCCTCCAAAGCCGGCCGTGTTCGAGTACGTGTCCCTCTAGGCCTACCCGCTTCCCTGAGGCCGCCGCAAGTGCATTCTGTGGTGTTATGTCCGATTGTGTGTGCTTGTTCGGGTGTCGAAGTGCGGAGGGAAGGCGTAGTGTTCGAGGGCGTGAGTGCAGCCAAGACCCCGGGAGAGAGAAACGGCATGGAGCGCGGGACGGTCGGCAGCGCGCAGTCGGGCCGGCTTCTGGTTGAGGTGCGTCAGGAAGGCTCCAGTGCCGTCGTGACTCCGGCGGGTGAGCTGGACCATCACACGGCCGACCTGCTGCGCGAGCCTCTTGAGGAATGCCTCGACAAGGGCCGCAAGCGCCTGGTCGTGGACTGCTCACGCCTGGAGTTCTGCGACTCCACGGGCCTCAACGTGCTCCTCGGCGCACGGTTGAAGGCGGAGGCCGCAGGAGGGGGTGTGCACCTGGCGGGGATGCAGCCGGTGGTGGCGCGCGTGTTCGAGATCACAGGGGCGGACGCCGTGTTCGCCGTGCACGACACACTGGAGGACGCCCTGGCCGACGAGGCCGGCTGAGCGTCCGCCGTCAGGCCGCCGACGTGCCTCTTCCGTCTCCCTGCGACCGGCGCGTTCCGGATGTAACTCCACTCGTGCCCAAAACGGGGGTGTTCCGCCGGATCGCTCGGGCAGGAGTCATCCTGAGCGAGTCGACCGCCCGCCGACGGGAGCCGGGCAGACCACGGGCGCGTGTACTGACGTAGTGACTGTCCACCTGTGTAGTGACTTCTGAACTGAAACGGTGAATCGGTGAGGTGAAGCGCTGATGAGCACCACCCGGCCCTACTCGCCGGGCGACCGCGGCCCGGAGCCCAGCGGCGCTTCCGGGGCGTCCGAGGAGGGCGTGGCGGCCGCCGACGCGTCCGCCGGCGGCGCCGCCGCCGCGCCGGCGGTGTCGTCGGGGGGTCGTCAGGTCCGCAGGCTCAGCTTCGTCGGGGCGAGCGGCGTGGTGCCGCTCGCCCGCGACTTCACCCGTCAGGCGCTGTACGCATGGGGCTGGCTGCCCGCCGCGAGCGGTGACCAGCGGGCCGCCGCCGAGGACGTCCTCCTCGTCGTCTCCGAGCTGGTCACCAACGCCTGCCTGCACGCCGAGGGACCCGACGAGATGGAGATCACCTGCGACAACAAGGTGATCCGCGTCGAGGTGTCCGACCGCAGCACCGGCCAGCCCGCCCCGCGCACGCCGCACCGCGCCGGACGCCCGGGCGGCCACGGCATGTTCATCGTCGAGCGGCTCTGTCTGGACTGGGGGGTCGTCAGCGTCCCGGGTGTCGTCGGCAAGAAGGTCTGGGCGGAGCTGGGAGCGCCCGCCTGACGCCTGCCTCTCGTCGCCCGCCTCGCGCCCGCCGGCAGCATGGCGGGCGTACGCATGTCCGGCCCTGGGACACCAACCCGGCCGATGACCCCCACCGAGGGCTGTCCCGTGATCCGCGGTGGATCGGCGGGCGGCGTCGGATGCGGTGCATCGCACGGCGGAGGGTCGTCCTCGTACTGGGTGTGTTCGGGCGATCCGGCAACGCGGCGAGGTGCCGTAGCTGACGTCGTGCGCCCGCCGGGGATTGCGGGACAGCCCTCAGGCAGCCGTGGACCCGCGTCCGGGGGCACGCCCAGCCACACGACGCCGCCCGCGTCTCTCTCCGCGCCCCCGCACACGACGAGCCCGCGTCCGCGCCCCGCGTCCCCTCACACGACGAGCCCGCCCCTCCGCGCACGGCGCCGCCCGCGTCCGCGCCCCGCACACGCCGGGCCCATCGCCCCGCGCGCCCGAACACGGAGAGCCGGCGTCCGCGCCCCACGCACCCGACCCACGACGAGGGGCCACCGCATCCCCGGGATGCGGTGGCC
>NZ_JBSFNN010000125.1:0-13014 GCF_053587115.1 Streptomyces sp. NPDC003697 | reverse complement strand
ACGAGGTGGCTCGGCAACGCACCCCGCGTGGACGCGCCGGCCGCTGCGGGCGGGCACCCCCCGGCACGCCCCCTCCCGTCCGTGCGCGGCTGCGGGAGGGATCCGTTTCCGGTGGTGAGTGCCAGTGGTTCGGCGGCGGCCGCGGGACGGTTTCGGACTACTGCGGCGAGTGCCGGCGGTTCAGGTGCGGGGCCTCCGCGCGATGCGCCGGGCCGGTTGTCAGGCGCCGACCTCCACCAGGCGTTTGCCGTCGAAGGTCATGACCTCGAAGTGGTCGATCTCGTTCGGGGTGAGGGCGGCGCCGCCGTGGACGTAGAGCGGCTGCTTACCCTCTTCCGTCTTGGCGTTCGGGACGCCGTAGCCCCAGTTGGGGACCGACCAGGAGGTCACCGTCTCGCGCTCGCCGTCCTTGCCGACGGCGATGAGCGAGCACTTCTTGGGGCCGGTGACGTTCTTCAGCTGGAGCACCGCGTGGGTGCCCCAGTCCCGCTTCTCCATGGCGACGGTCGCGGTGACGTGGGTCGCCGGGTCCGTGGCCGTCCGCCGGTCCGACATCGTCTGGAACGCGGACTGGGCGGGACCGGCGGCCATCGTGTCGCCGCCGTCCGACCCGCCGGTCGCCGCGACCACGGTCAGCGGGCCACCGATGATCAGTGCGGCCGCAGCCGCGATCAGGTAGAAGCCGCGACGGCGCTTGCGCGCGCGGCGCTCGGCGACCTCGTCGACGAGCTTCTCGGCCAGCCGCGGGCTGGGCCTGGCCGACAGCGACTCGCCGATCGCGGGCGCGCCGGAACCGGGCATGTCCGCGAGCGCGGCCAGCATCGGCTCCATTCCGGCCAGTTCGTCGAGTTGTTGGGCGCACCACTCGCACGTGGCGAGGTGTGCCTCGAAAGCGGTTGCCTCGGCGTCGTCGAGGATGCCGAGGGCGTAGGCGCCGACGGTCTCGTGCTCGTTCGGGGCCGGTGATCCCTGCATGGGGCCAGACATACCCGAACCACCCGTTCCGAACCCCCCGTAAGTGCTCATCACGCCGTCACCCCCCGCTCCTCCAGAGCCAGCTTCATCGACCGCAGGGCATAGAACACCCGGGAGCGGACCGTGCCGCTCGGTATGCCCAGCGTCTGCGCCGCCTCATTGACGGTACGCCCCTTGAAATACGTCTCGACCAGCACCTCCCGGTGGGCCGGGGTCAGGTCGTCCAGCGCGTCCGACAGCGTCATCAACCACAGCGCTTTGTCGATCTCGTCCTCCGCGGGAATGACCTCCAGCGGCGACGGATCGACCTCCTGCGGCCGGGCCTGCCGGCTGCGGTGGCCGTCGATGACGATGCGCCGGGCGACCGTCACCAGCCAGGGGCGTACCGAACCGGTCGCACGATTGAGCTGACCGGCGTTCTTCCAGGCACGGATGAGCGTCTCCTGCACCACGTCCTCGGCGCGCTGCCGGTCTCCGGCGACCAGCCGCAGGACATACGCGAGGAGGGGTCCGGCGTGTTCGCGGTAGAGCGCACGCATCAGCTCCTCGTCAGGCTCCGAGGGCTGGGACATGCGATGTCGGGCCCTCGATCCACGTTCCTTGGCCACGACGGAATCCTTGCGCACGCCCACCTCCGATGTCCGGGGGTTCCCCCAGTCGGTCGCTCGCCGACGGGTACGGACGCGGGGTGCGCGGTGTTCAAAGCGGGGCGGCGGTTTTCTGCGGGGCGGTGTGACGAGCGGGACATGAGTGCACATTCCCACTGCACGATGTCTACATTTCCGACACGCCGTCACGGCGCGGCGCGATTGCCCCTGCGGGACCGTGACCAAACGGGGTGTTGCCCATCTCACACGGGCCGCCGGGGCGGGGAAAGCCGCATACGGGACACCCGGGGCTGCCTGACGGTTCTTCAGGCTCGGGTGAGGGCCGTGCGGCGACGGTGGCGGGCCACCCGTTCCCGGTTGCCGCAGACCTCGCTGGAGCACCAGCGCCTGCGCCGTCCCCGGGACGTGTCCAGGTACACGATGGGGCAGTTGTCGCCCTCGCACTCGCGCAGCGCGGCCCGGGCGGCGGGATCGGTGAGCAGTTCCACGGCGTCCCGCGCGACCGCGGCCAGCAGGCCGGCGCACTCCGGGGAGCCGGCCAGCTCCCGTACGAGCGCGCCGTCCGCGCCGGTGACCGCGCGCGGCGCGGGCGGCGCGGCCCGGGCGACGTCGTTGACGCGGGCGAGCGCGGGGCCGAGGGGCCGGGTCTCGGGCACGAGGCAGGCGCGCACCAACGGTGCGACGTGGCCGCGCAGTTCGCGGAAGGCCAGGAGCCAGGAGGCGTCGGCGTGCGCCAGCGAGGTCGCCCGCGGGACGAGCCCGGAGCCGGTGATCCACGCGCGCAACGACCCGACGCCGTCCAGCCGTTCGCCGGGGTGGGTGGTGGCCAGCAGGTCCAGGCAGATCCGCCCGGTGTCGAACCGCAGCTCGTACGGGGCCGTACCCAGTGCCATGTGCCTGTCACCGCCTAGGGTCACCCGGGTCGGCGGGTGTCGGTGAGGTGCCTGTCGAGGGCTGGGGAAACCGCTCCCTCCCACAGTGCCCGTCCTCCGCCGCGGCCGGAACCCCCCGGCCGGTTCAGGCGTCGGCGTACTTGCTGTCGGCCGCCGGGTCCAGGGCGAGGCGGTAGCCGCGCTTGACCACCGTCTGGATCAGCTTCGGCGCGCCGAGCGCCGTGCGCAGCCGGGCCATCGCCGTCTCCACCGCGTGCTCGTCGCGGCCCGCGCCCGGCAGCGCGCGCAGCAGCTCGGCCCGCGCCACCACCCAGCCCGGCCGCCGCGCCAGCGCCCGCAGCAGCGACATGCCGGCGGGCGGTACGGGCTTCAGCTCGCCGTCCACCAGGACCGCGTGGCCGCGGATCTCCACCCGGTGCCCGGCCACCGGCAGGGCCCGCGCCCGGCCCGGCAGTTCACGGCACAGCAGCTGCACCAGCGGGCCGAGCCGGAAGCGGTCCGGCTGGACCGTGTCCACCCCGCGGGCCTGCAGCGGCAGCGCGGTGACCGGTCCGACGCACGCGGCGAGCACGTCGTGGTCCAGGGCCGACAGCAGCTCCGGCAGCAGTCCGCGTTCCCCGGCGCGGGAGAGCAGGGAGGCGGCGGCGGGCGCGCTGGTGAAGGTGAGCGCGTCCAGGCCGCCGGAGACGGCTGCGTCGAGGAGCCGGTCGAGCGGGCCGGTGTCCTCCGGGGGCATCCACCGGTAGACGGGGACGGGCACCACCTCGGCGCCCGCCTCCCGCAGCGCCTCCACGAACCCCGGCAGCGGCTCACCGTGCAGCTGGACGGCGATCCGCCGCCCGTCGACGCCCTCCTGGAGCAGCCGGTCGAGCACCTCCGCCATGGACTCCGACGACGGCGACCACTCCTCCGTCAGCCCGGCGGCCCTGATCGCGCCCTTGACCTTGGGCCCGCGGGCCAGCAGCTCCACCCCGTGCAGCCGGTCCAGCAGCGCCCCGCCGAGTCCCCACCCCTCGGCGGCCTCGACCCAGCCGCGGAATCCGATGGCGGTGGTGGCCACCACGACGTCGGTTTCCGTGCCGATGATCGTCTTGGTGGCGGCGAGGAGTTCGCCGTCGTCGGCGAGCGGCACGATGCGCAGGGCGGGCGCGTGCACGACGGCGGCGCCGCGCCGCTGGAGCAGCGCCCCCAGTTCGTCGGCCCGGCGCGCGGCCGTCACGCCCACGGTGAACCCGGCCAGGGGTCCGTGTTCCGGTCGCTGCTGTTCGTCGTCCATCGCACTCTCGTCCCGCACTCGAGGAGTTCCTTCGTGCCGCGTGCCGGACCGAGCCTGTCGACGGCGCGTGACGGGCCCGGTTCGCCGCGATGTCCCCAGTGTTACGTCACACCTCCGCGTACCCCGGCAGGGGGGCCGGTTCCGCGGCGGTGGCGACGCTGCGGTCCCGCCCGGCCGGGCGGCGAAGGTACACCGCCCAGGTGACCGCGACCGCGACGCCGTAGAAGGCGAGGAAGGCGACGAAGGCGCCCGTGCCGGAGCCGTGGGAGAGGAAGGACTGCCGGAAGGCGAGGTTGACGCCGACGCCGCCCAGCGCCCCCACCGCGCCGGTCAGCCCCATGGACGCGCCGGACAGCCGGCGCCCGTAGGATGCGGCCTCCTCCCCCGTCAGCCCCAGGGCCCGCGCCTTGGCCCGGAAGATGCCCGGGATCATCTTGTACGCCGACCCGTTGCCGAGCCCGCTGAGCACGAACAGCACGACGAAGACGGCGACGAACAGCGCGAGCGAGTCCCGCAGGCCGGCCAGCACGGCCGTGGCGGCGGCCATGGCGGCGAAGACTCCCAGGGTGACCGGGGCCCCTCCGTACCGGTCGGCGAGCCGGCCGCCGACCGGGCGGACGAGGGAGCCCAGCAGCGGGCCGATGAACGTGAGGCAGGCGGCCTGCAGCGGGGTCCGCCCGAACTGGTTCGTCAGGACCTGCCCGAAGGCGAAGCTGTAGCCGATGAACGAGCCGAAGGTGCCGAGGTAGAGGAAGGACATGATCCAGGTGTGGGGGTCCTTCGCGGCGTCCCGGGCGGCGCCGGTGTCGTTGCGCACGGAGGCGAGGTTGTCCATGCGGCGGGCGGCGAGGACGGCGACGACGACGATCAGCGGGATGTAGATCCCGAGCAGCACCCGCGGTCCGCCGCCGGCGCCGATGACGGCGAGCGCGGCGAGCTGGATGACGGGCACGCCGATGTTGCCGCCGCCGGCGTTGAGGCCGAGGGCCCAGCCCTTGCTCCGCAGCGGGAAGAAGGCGTTGATGTTGGTCATGGAGGAGGCGAAGTTGCCGCCGCCGACGCCGGCGAGGAGCCCGGCCCACAGGAAGGTGGTCAAGGACGTGCCCGGCTCCATCACGGCGAACGCGGTGACCGTGGGGACCAGCAGCAGGCACGCGGAGACGACGGTCCAGTTCCGGCCGCCGAACACCGCGACGGCGAAGGTGTACGGCACCCGGGCCGCCGCGCCGACCAGCGTCACCACGGACGTCAGCAGGAACTTGTCCGCCGGCGTCAGCCCGTACTCCGGCCCCATGAACAGCACCAGCACGGACCAGAGCGTCCACACGGAGAACCCGATGTGCTCGGACAGGACGGAGTACAGCAGGTTCCGCCGGGCGATCCGCTCCCCGCCGGCCCGCCAGAACGCCTCGTCCTCCGGGTCCCAGTCCTCGATCCAGCGGCCTTTCCCGATCGGCGCGGGGGGTGTGCTCGGGGCTGTCATGACGCCTCCACGGTGCTCCGGGCCCGGGTCTCGTTCGACCAGTGGTCCCGAAGGTAGGAGGGCCGCGTTTCCGCCCTGTGGCACCGGGTGACCGGGAGAAGACGTTGCTCTCACCCGGCGGGAAGGCCGGGTGAGAGGTCCGCCGGAGGGGGCGACGGGGCCTTCAGGAGCGGTGGCGGTTCCCGCCGCGCCGCGCCCCGTCCGGCCACAGCCGCGGGCGGCGCCCCGCGGCCACGTCCTCGATCCAGCCGAACGCCAGGACGGCCAGCCCGATCAGCGGCCACACCAGGACCAGGGCCAGCACCGGATAGGTCGCGTCCAGCTCCGCCGCCCCTTCGCCGCCGCTGAGGAACGGCAGCCGGTAGGCCTGGTCCAGCAGCGGGACGGTCGCCGCGATCAGCAGGTTGTGCCACAGGTAGAGGGTGACCGCGCGGTTGTTGGAGAGGGTGATCAGCTTCTCCCACCGGCGCAGCCGGCCCGGCAGCTCCCGCCACGACGGGGAGTACTGCAGGAGGATCACGACGAACCCGAAGGACCAGGTGGCCTGGGCGAGCGGGATGTCGTTGAGGTCCAGGCCCTCCGGGCCGGGATGCCCGAAGGCCCACCACAAGCCGAACGCCATCAGCAGGGCCGCGCAGGAGACGGCGGCGTAGCGCGGGATCCGCGCCAGGACGCCCTCGTGGTGGGCGAAGCCCAGGACCCAGCACCCGCCGTAGACCGCGAAGTCCGTGACGGCGTTGCCCGTCTCGCCGGGAATCGTCACCAGTCCGGTGCCGACGACGGCGGCCAGGGCGGGCGGAGCGGCGAGGGTGGCCCACGGGGCCCGGCGGAACGCCCACAGCAGCAGCGGCGAGGCGACCACGAACCAGAGGTAGGCACGCAGGTACCACAGCGGTCCCGCCGCGTCCTCGGCCCAGGTGGTCTCCAGCAGGCCCGACGGGGAGCCCAGGTGCTCCGGGTAGGGCGGGGCGCCGACCGGGACGAGGTAGTCGAACAGCGACAGCACGCCCCAGGTGCCGCCGGTGTCGGGGTCCTCCGCCGGGTTCCAGCCGCCCGCGAACATCAGCGCGAGCGCCACCGCGCCGAACGCCCACAGCGGGGGCAGCAGGCGCCGGACCCGGCTTCTGATCACGCTCGCCGCCGGACGGCCGAGTGAGCGCGCCATCAGGGAGCCGGCCAGCGCGAACATCACGCCCATCGAGGGGAACAGCACCGTCAGCCACGCCCAGCCGAACAGGTGGTAGAGCACGACCCGCAGGAGGGCGAGCGAGCGCAGCAGGTCCAGGTAGCGGTCACGGCCGGCCTTCCCGGCGGCGGCCGCCGGCGCCGGTTCGGCGTCGCGCTGCCGCGGGAGGACCGGTGCCGGCACCGTGTCCGGCTCCGCGCCCGTGCCCGTGGGGTGTCCGTGGCTCATGCGACCGGCCTCCGATCACCGCTGCCGTCGTGGGTGCGCTGCTGCGGCATCGGAGCGACCGGCGCCTCGACGACGCCGGTGCGCCGCAGTTTCTGCCAGCGCAGCCGGCCGCCGGTGAGTGCCGTGATCCAGGACTGGAGCAGCACGACGTACATGAGCTGGCGGTAGAGGATCTGCTGCAGCGGCAGCGAGATCAGGTGCGTCATGCGTTCCCGGTCCAGACGGAAGGCGTAGGCGGCGCAGACCGCCTGGACCGCGAGGACGCCCAGCCAGGCCTCGATGGTCTTCTGCGTCGGGCCGAAGACGACCCCGTACAGCAGGAACACGTCGATCAGCGGGGCCAGCAGCGGGGCGACCACCATGAACAGCGACACCAGCGGCAGGCCCACCCGGCCGAAGCGGCCGGACGGCCCCAGGTCGAAGAGCGCCCCGCGGTGCTTCCAGATGGCCTGCATGGTGCCGTAGGACCACCGGTAGCGCTGGGACCACAGCTGCCGGACCGACTCCGGCGCCTCGGTCCAGGCGCGGGCCTTCTCGGCGTACACCACCCGCCAGCCGTCGCGGTGCAGCGCCATGGTGATGTCGGTGTCCTCGGCGAGCGTGTCGTCGCTCATGCCGCCGACCCGCCGCAGGGCCGAACGGCGGAAGGCGCCGACCGCGCCGGGGATCGTCGGCATGCAGCGCAGGATGTCGTACATCCGCCGGTCGAGGTTGAAGCCCATCACGTACTCGATGTGCTGCCAGGCCCCGATGAGCGAGTCGCGGTTGCCCACCTTGGCGTTGCCGGCGACGGCGCCGACGCGCGGGTCGCCGAAGGGCTGCACGAGTTCGCGCACCGTGGACGGCTCGAAGACCGTGTCGCCGTCCATCATCACGATCAGGTCGTGGCGGGCGTGCGCGATGCCCCGGTTCAGTGCCGCGGGCTTGCCCGCGTTGACCTGCCGGACGACGCGCACGCCGGGCAGGCCCATGGCCTCCACGATGTCGGCCGTGCCGTCGCTGGAGCCGTCGTCGACGACGAGCACCTCGATCGGGTGCTCGCCGGCCGTCAGCGAACGCACCGTGTTCTCGATGCACTTGGCCTCGTTGTACGCCGGGACCAGCACCGACACCGGCTCGGTGACCGGCTCGCCCCAGTGGAAGCCGGGGCGGCGGACCCGGCGGGCGTGGGCGCCGGAGAGCAGGAACATCAGCACGAAGCGGGCGATGACGAGCCCGCCGACCACGGCCAGGCACACCGCCAGGGCGTCGGTGACGTGCTCGGACGCCTGGACCAGGAAGATCCACGCCCTGGCCTTCCACAGGTCGGGGCCGGTGACGGGGGTGTGTGCGCTGGGCGCGTTCAGCGCCTCGGTGAGGTTGTCGAACGTGTAGCCGCGGGCCTGGAGTTCGGGCAGCAGCCGGTCCAGGGCCCGCACCGTCTGGTGGCGGTCGCCGCCGGAGTCGTGCATGAGGACGATCGCGCCCTTGCCGCCGGCGGGCGTGGCGCGGCTGACGATCGCCTCGACGCCGGGTTTGCGCCAGTCCTCGCTGTCGATGTCGTTGACGACGGTGATGTAGCCGCGTCCGCCGACGTAGCGGGTCACCGGCCAGGACCGGTCGTCCATGGCGTCGGCGAAGGAGGAGTACGGCGGGCGGAACAGGGAGGTGCGGATGCCGGCCGCGCCGGTGATCGCGACCTGGGTCTGGGACAGCTCCCAGTCGATGCGCGCCTTCGACTGGTACGACAGGTCGGGGTGGTTGAAGGTGTGCAGTCCGACCTCGTGGCCCTCGCGCACCATGCGCCGGACCAGCTCCGGGTAGCGGGAGGTCATGGTGCCGGTGACGAAGAAGACGGCGTGCGCGTGGTGCTTCCTGAGCACGTCCAGCACCCTGGGCGTCCAGGTCGGATCGGGTCCGTCGTCGAAGGTGAGGACCAGCCGGTGGTCGGGGACGCGCAGTCCGTCCGGGTGACCGGCCCGGGTGTCGATCACCGGGCCGCCGTCGAGAACGCTCCCGGGGACCTTGCCGGTGGCGGCCTCGGGGCGGACGCGGTGGTCGGCCAGGATCTCGCTGTGCACGTATCCGCGCAGCATCAGCATCGCCATGAGCACGGCGAGCAGGGAGGTGGGCAGCAGCAGGCGCAGGGGCAGGCGGCGTCGTCGGGAGCCGTTCCGGGCCGCGGACCGCGCGCCGGAACGGCGGGAGCGGGAGTTCGTCACAGGACGCTCTCCGAGGAGGCCGGCGCCGGGGCGGTCGTGCCCGGCTCGCTCGTCACGGGCGTCGGATCGCCGGAACCACCGGCGACGGGACCGCTTGTGCCGCTGCCGCCGTTGCCGTTGCCGCTGCCGGAGGAGGCCGTGGGCCCGGAGGAGCCGGTGGGCCCGGCGCTGTCCGGCGCGCTCGTCACGGGCACCGGGTCCCCCGGGCCCGCCGCGACCGGGCCGCTGCCGCCGGTGGTGCCGGAACCGCCCCCGGTCGGGGAGGGCGACGGGTCGGGCGAGGACGGACCGGTGCTCGGGTCGGGCGTGGCGGTGAGCGGCGGCGGTGACGACGGCGCGACGGGGGCGGTCGGGCCCGGCTTGACGGGCTTGGTGCTCGCGGAGGCGCTCGGCCGGGGAGCGGCGGAGGCGCCCGGTCTGCGGGGCGCGGCGGAGCCGCGGGGAGCACCGGTGGTGGTGGCGCCGGGTGTCGGCTTCGGGCCGGTCCCTGCCACCACCGGGGTGCCGGGTACCACCCAGCCGCTGCCGGAGCCGGGCGGCGCGGCCGAGTCGGAGGGCAAGGGCGTGATGTCGACCTTGCTGGAGGACGGATCCTCGTCCTGCCCGGGCACCGGCAGCCAGGGCGCGTTGGAGTTTCCCGAGACCAGGGTGACGACGATGACGACCGCGTAGGCCGCGCAGGCCGTGCCCACGGCCATGCCGACCCGCCGGAGCCGGCGGCTGCGGCGCCCCGACGCGTCCACGAAGACGGGCCCCTCACCGCCGCCGTCCCGGTCCGCCGGCCCGCCCGGCGGCGCCGCGGCGCGGTCCAGCCGGACGGTCATCTCGTCCGGTCCCGGGTGCGGTGCCGGGCCGTGGCCGGTGGCCGGCTCCGGACCGAGCCCGGAGTCCTGCCACGGATCCTCGACCCGCGGCGCCGGCACGGCGCCCGTCTCCGGCACGGCCCCGTCGTCGGATCCGGCGGCGGCATCCGCCCCGGTCGCGGACATGGCTGATTCCTCCGGACGGGCGTTTTCCCGCCACTTCTTCACGCGCAACGTACCTTCCCCCCACGGGACTCGACGGGCGCGCATACGACTCCGAGCGCCTTGTCGCCGGAACCGGCCCCCACCGGTCCGAGCGCCCCCTTGGCCTTACCGTGCTCGGAGGGCAAGACCGTAGCGTCCGGCGAAGGGGCAAAAACCCCGAAGTATCAATCATGAACGGAATTGACCGTTTCGTCGACGGCCGGAATCCATCCCTGTCCAGGTCGTCGCAACCATCCGTGCGCCGCCGCGACGTCCGCCGCCGCCCGCCGCAGCGCGTCGAGCGCGGGGTGCGCCAGCCCCCGGCGCCACACGAGCGACACCGGGGACAGCGGCACCGGGTCGACCAGCGGCCGGACCACCGTCCCCGGCAGGGCCGGGAAGTCGACCACCGCGAGGACGGGATGGCCCGTCTTGGCGATGATGCGCTGGAACTCCTCCTCGCCCACGGCCAGCGGGGCCGGCGGCGCGACCCGGATACCGCGTCCGTCGAACAGGCGGTGCGCGAGGTCGGTCCACTCCGGGGTGCGCGGGTTTCCCGCACCGGCGTACACCGTCTCGCCCGCCAGCGCGTCCAGCGGCACCGACGGCAGGGACGCCAGCCCGTGCTCCCGGGGCAGCACGATCGCCATCGGCTCGTACCGCACGAGCTGGTGTGCCAGCCGGGCCCGCAGCCCGGGGTCCAGCCCGGCGAAGCGGCCGAACGACGCGTCCAGGCGCCCGGCGAGCAGCTCGGCCGCCGCGTACGTCAGCCCGCTCTCGAAGCGGGCCATGATCTCCGGCTCGGGGGCGAGTTCCCGGGCCCGGTGGAGCACCCGGCGCCCGGTGACCAGCCCCGGGGAGTTCAGGTCGACCAGCAGCGGACGGGCCTGCCCGAAGGCGGACAGCAGCTCGTCCTGGGCCTGCAGGACCCGCCGCGCGTACGGCAGCAGCCGCTCACCGTCGGCGGTCAGCGTCACCTGCCGGGTCGAGCGGACGAACAGGTCGGCGCCCAGCTCCCGCTCCAGCCGCCGCACGTCCCGGCTGAGGGCCTGCTGGGCCACGTACAGCCGCGCCGCGGCCCGGGTGAAGTGCAGCTCCTCGGCGACGGCGACGAAGGCGCGCAGCAGACGGGGGTCCGGATGGGCGGGCATGCGGCGAACCTACAACGCGGATGCCGGACAACTCACAACCCAGGTGCGTGAATCCGGGTCCGACAGGTGTTGGACCCGGCGCTGTGCCCCCCGGGATGGTTGTGTGCATGCCACAACCGACTCCCCGGAAAGAGCCCCTGCTCACCGTCACCGCCGACGCCGTCGTCGCCGTCGACTTCGGGCCGCGCCGGCGCGGCACCCGCCCGCCCGGCCCCTACCGCCGGCTGTTCGCCGTCCCCGGCACCCGGGCTTTCACCGCCGGGAACCTGATCGCCCGTCTGCCTCAGGGCATGTTCGGCGTGAGCGCGGTCGTGATGATCGCCGGGGCGCGGGGTTCGTACGCCCTGGCCGGCGCCGTCACCGCCACCGGACTCGTGGCGACCGCGGTGGCCGCTCCCTGGATCGCGCGGCTGGTGGACCGGTACGGCCAGGCCCGCGTCGCCGTGCCCGCGACGGTGTGCGCGGCGCTGGGCAGCCTCGCGCTGCTGCTGTGCGTGCACTTCGGCACCGCCGACTGGACCCTGTTCGCCGCGTACGCCGCCACCGCCACCACCCCCAACACCGGCGGCATGTCCCGCGCCCGCTGGGCGCACCTGCTGCGCGGCGACGCGAAGGCCCTGCACACCGCGAACTCCTTCGAGCAGGCGGCGGACGAACTGTGCTTCATGCTGGGCCCGGTCCTCGCCGCCTTCCTGTGCGGCACCTTCTTCCCCGAGGCGGGCACGCTCACCGGCGCGGTGCTGCTGCTCACGGGGGTCCTGCTGTTCGCCGCCCAGCGCGCGACCGAGCCGCCGCCCGCGCCGCGCACCCGCGCCAGGGCACCCCTCACCGCCCCCGGGATGCCGGGCGGGCTCCTGGTGTGCCTGACCATGGGTGCGGTGTTCGGCGCGATGGAGGTGGTCACCATCGCGTTCGCCGACGCACAGGGGCACCGCACGGCGGCGGGCGTGGCGCTCGGCCTGCAGGCGGCCGGCTCCTGCGGGGCCGGCCTGCTGTACGGGGCGCTGCGGCCGGCCGGCCCGGCCGCCCGGCGGCTGCCGTGGTGCGTCGCCGCGATGACGGCGCTGATGACGCTGCCGATGCTGGCCGCCTCCCTGACCGGGTCCCTGCTGCTGCTGTCGGCGGCACTGCTCGTCGCGGGCACGGCGACCGCGCCGACGATGATCACGAACATGACCCTGGTGCAGCAGCGCACCCCCGAGGGCCGTCTCAACGAGGGCATGACCCTGGCGGTGACCGGCCTGCTCGGCGGCATCGGCTGCGGCAGCGCGGCCGGCGGCTGGGTGGTCGAGCACCTGTCGCCGACGGCCGGCTACGGGGTGCCGGTGACGGCCGCGGCACTGGCGCTGCTGATCTCCCTGGGGCAGCGGACCGCTCACCATCGGCCTGACGGAATGTTTTCCCGGCAGCGGGGACTCTGAGGGGAGCGAATGGCACGCTCGTCGATCGGAGGGCCCATGGCCGAGTACCCCCGGCTGAACCAGACCGTCCTGGACACCACCAGGCCGAGAGAACTGGCCGAGTTCTACCGGGAGTTTCTGGGGCTGACGTACCGGCCCGGTGACGAACCCCCGGCGGACGGCGCGGGCGACGAGCCGGACTGGCTCGTCCTGCGGAACTCCGACGGCGTCAACCAGCTCGCCTTCCAGCGGGTCGACCGCCTGCCCCGGACGACGTGGCCCGGGCACGACGTCCCGATGCAGCTGCACATCGATCTCACCGTCCCGGACCGGGCCGAGCTGACCAGGCAGCGCGAACGGGCGGAAGCGCTGGGAGCCGAGCTGCTCCTCGACCGGTACGACGACCCCGAGGAAGCGCTGTACGTGCTGGCGGACCCGTCGGGCCACCCGTTCTGCCTGTTTCCGCACTGGAGATCAACCTGACGGCCGGCGTCGGCGTCGCCACGGGCGGTGACCCCGACCCCTGCGACATCTCGGTAACTCGGGGTTCATGCCGTCCATGCTCGCGCACCTCCGGCCGAGGCGGGCGCCCACCGGGGAGAGGCG
>NZ_JBSFNN010000124.1:0-13031 GCF_053587115.1 Streptomyces sp. NPDC003697 | reverse complement strand
GACGACGCGGCCGGGGTGACGGCGGCGTTCAACAGGAACGTCCTGGCCGTCGTCAACCGGGAGTTGGGCGCCGACTTCGACCCCGGAGCCTTCGGCCTCCTTCTTGGCCTGGGCGGTGCCGGAGGAACCGGAGACGATGGCGCCGGCGTGGCCCATGGTCTTGCCCTCGGGCGCGGTGAAGCCCGCGACGTAGCCGACGACCGGCTTGGTCACGTTCTCCTTGATGAAGGCCGCGGCCCGCTCCTCGGCGTCGCCGCCGATCTCACCGATCATGACGATCAGGTCGGTGTCGGGGTCGTCCTGGAACGCCTGCAGGGCGTCGATGTGGGTGGTGCCGATGATCGGGTCGCCACCGATGCCGACGGCCGTCGAGAAGCCGATGTCACGCAGCTCGTACATCATCTGGTAGGTCAGCGTGCCGGACTTCGAGACCAGGCCGATGCGGCCCGGCTTGGTGATGTCGCCCGGGATGATGCCGACGTTGGACTGGCCCGGAGTGATGATGCCGGGGCAGTTCGGGCCGATGATGCGGGTCTTGTTGCCCTTCTTGCCGACGTACGCCCAGAAGGCGGCCGAGTCGTGCACCGCGATGCCCTCGGTGATCACGACGGCCAGCGGGATCTCGGCGTCGATGGCCTCGACGACCGCGTCCTTGGTGAACTTCTCCGGCACGAAGATGACGGAGACGTCCGCGCCGGTCTTCTCGATGGCTTCCTTGACGGTGCCGAAGACGGGTACCTCGGTGCCGTCGAAGTCCACGGTCTGACCCGCCTTGCGCGGGTTCACGCCGCCCACGACGTTGGTGCCGTCGCCGAGCATGAGCTTGGTGTGCTTCATGCCGGTGGCGCCGGTCATGCCCTGGACGATGACCTTGCTGTCCTTGTTGAGCCAGATAGCCATGGTGTCTTGGTGTCCTCGTCCTAGGTGCTTACTTGGCGGCGGCCAGCTCGGCGGCCTTGTCGGCCGCGCCGTCCATGGTGTCGACGCGCTGGACCAGCGGGTGGTTGGCGTCGGTGAGGATCTTCCGGCCCAGCTCGGCGTTGTTGCCGTCGAGGCGGACGACGAGCGGCTTCTCGACCTTCTCGCCGCGGTCCTCCAGGAGCTGCAGGGCCTGGACGATGCCGTTGGCGACCTCGTCGCAGGCGGTGATGCCGCCGAAGACGTTGACGAACACGGACCGGACGTCCGGGTCGCCGAGGATGATCTCCAGGCCGTTCGCCATGACCTGCGCGGAGGCGCCGCCGCCGATGTCCAGGAAGTTGGCGGGCTTGACGCCGCCGTGCTTCTCACCGGCGTACGCGACGACGTCCAGGGTCGACATGACCAGGCCGGCGCCGTTGCCGATGATGCCGACCTCGCCGTCGAGCTTGACGTAGTTGAGGTTCTTCTCCTTGGCGGCGGCCTCGAGCGGGTTGGCCGCGGCCTTGTCGTGGAGCTCCTCGAAGTCGGGGTGGCGGAACTCGGCGTTGTCGTCGAGGGACACCTTGCCGTCGAGGGCGATCACGTCACCGGAGGCGACCTTGGCCAGCGGGTTGACCTCGACCAGGAGGGCGTCCTCCTTGATGAAGGTGTCCCACAGCGTGACCAGGACGTCCGCGACCTTGTCGGCGACCTCGGCCGGGAACTTCGCGGCCTCGACGATCTCGCGGGCCTTCTCCGGCGTCACACCGTCGATGGCGTCGATCGGGGTCTTGGCGACGGCCTCCGGACGGGTGGCGGCCACCTCCTCGATCTCCATGCCGCCCTCGACGGAGGCGATGGACAGGAACGTGCGGTTGGCACGGTCGAGGAGGAAGGAGACGTAGTACTCCTCGACGATCTCCGGAGCGGTCTCGGCGATCATGACCTTGTGGACCGTGTGGCCCTTGATGTCCATGCCGAGGATGTCCGTCGAGCGGGCGACGGCCTCGTCCGGGGTGGCGGCCAGCTTCACGCCGCCGGCCTTGCCGCGACCACCGACCTTCACCTGCGCCTTGACGACCGACTTGCCGCCCAGCCGCTCGGTGATCTCGCGCGCCGCCTCAGGCGTGTCGATGACTTCACCGGCCAGCACCGGTACACCGTGCTTGGCGAAGAGGTCCCTCGCCTGGTACTCGAACAGGTCCACGCGCTTCCGTCCCTATCAGTGATCTCGCGGTTCGTTGGATGCGTGGGCGTGCCGCGAAGGGCAACGTGACGTCCGCTCTGTGTCACAAGGGAGGCGCACACGGTGTCCGAGCGCGCGGCATGTCCGTCTCGCAGGTTATCGCCGCTTCCGGGGACGCTCTAAATCGCAGGTCACACCTGAGCGGTGATACCGGTCACATGATGCAGCGTACGGGGCCCGTCGGGTGCGCGGAGCCTCACCGGGCTGGGGTCGGCCCGGTGAGGCCCCTTCCGCGTGCCCGAGGGGGCGCGTGCGCCGCCTCTGCGGGCACGGGGCGGGCGGTCCCCACCCCTTGGGGACCGCCCGCCCCGTCCGCGGGGTCTCCGCCCGGACGGACCGACGGTTTTCGGCCGTCCCGGACCCTCCGCCCCGCGGAGTCGGTCGGGCACCGTGCGAGAGCGTCCGCCGGACGCTGCTTCGCACGGCTCTACGTAGGCCTGCCCCCGGGGCGCGGCCGTACGAACGGGTACGGCGGCTGCGGAAACGCCGCCGTGAGGTCGGGCGCGGCGACCCCGCGAAGGGTCACCGGAACGGCTCTGTGGAGTCGTGCAGGTGACGCCGGGAGGCCCGCCGCCCTGGAGGTCGGGCACGGCGCCCCCCGGCGAGGGGCCACCGCACGGGTTCTGCGGTGTCGTGCAGGGTGTCGCTGGGAGGCCGAACGCCGTGGAGGTCGGGCCCGACGACCGCCCCGGCAAGGGGCGTGGAGGCCGGGCACAGCCGATCTCGCGCGGGTTCGCCGCATGGATTCAGGTGGCGCGGCGACTCCGCAGGAGGTCGCGCGCTGTCAGGGCTGCGGCGGCAGGGCGCGACGCGACCGCTTCGGCGGCGTCCGTGGGGAGCGGCGAAGGGGTGCGCGGCCGGCCGAGCGGGCCTGTGTCCGCCCCCGCGTGGCAGGCCGGGCGGGAGAGGCGGGGCTGTCTAGCCGGGGAAGAGGGGGATGTCCCCGTACAGGTCCCGGGTGCCGGCCGCGTCCGTGGACGCGGCGGCGCCGGGCACCAGCGGAAGCCGGGCCCGGCAGTTCAGGGTGACGGCGTGCGCGTCGCCGTGCCGTGAGGTGCCGCTGTCGGTCGTCGACTGGCTGAGCAGCGCGCCGTCCGTGTCATCGGCGGACGCTCGGTGCGAGGGGACGGGGCCGCTGCCGGCGGTGCGCCGGGCCGGGCTGTGCGCGGCGGCGTCGGGAACGACCGCCCCGCTGGTGAGGCGCGGTCCGAAGGCGAGCGCCGGCGTTCCGTCCCGCCCTCTTGCGGCGGGACCGGCAGGCGGCGCGGATGGCGGAGACGGCGCGGCGGCGCCCGGCTGCGGCGCCTCGGGGGCCGGGTTGTCCGGTTTGTTCGGGTCGTAGGGCGCCGGTAGCACCTGACCGGGCCGCTCGGAGACGTCGGGCAGGTCGGGAACAGGGGGCAGGTCCGGCAACGACGGCGACGTCGGCAGACCTGGCAGCGAGGGAGCCTCGACACCGGTCCCGGCCAGCCCCTCGACCACGCTCTCGACCAGGTCCCCGACCGGCCGCAGGACGTGCGTGCCGACGGCTCCGGCGACGGAGCCGGTCACCGGGCGGAGCACGTCGTCGGCGGACCGCGCGGGCAGGCGGTCCGTGCGCGACGAGCCGGTGGCGGAGGAACCGTCGCCGGTGGACGCCGCCCCCATGTCCGCCGCCGTCGCCCAAGGACCCACGAGCCCGGGGGTGTCCGTACCCGGACGCGCGGAGGTGCCCGTACCCGGACCGGTCACCCCCCGTTCCGTCGCGCCGTCGGCCGACGGCCGCGGACCGTACGCCGCAGCCGGCACCGTGATCGTGGCCGTGCCGTCCGAGGGGGGCGCCGCTCGCCCGGCGGCCTGCGCCCGCTCCCCGCCGAGGAACCCGAGCAGGAACAACGCGCCCAGCAGCAACCCCAGACGCAGCGCACGCCGCCCGGCCACCGTGCGCGGAACGCGCAGGGCGGCGGCGCCGGACAGGGCTGCTGGCCAGGTCAAAAGGGGGTTGTTCCTCCCGTACGGCGGACAACTGACGGGGCGCTACGACGCGGTAGGGGCCGGACGGCGCGCTGCGCGCCGCCGGCAGAGCGACGATCCTCGCACGCGCCTCCCGAGGTTGCACAAGCCCTCCGTTACTGATGGACGGTCCTGTCCGTTTTGGGGGCGGGGCCGGTCACCGCACGGTCGGCGGAGCCCCGCCTCCCTTCCAGTGCGTCAGGCGGCGTCGGGTACGGGCAGCGGCCGCTTCTCGATCGCCGCCGCCATCACCTCCGGGAACAGGTCGGGTGTGCAGGCGAACGCCGGTGCGCCGAGCGCCGACAGCGCGGCCGCGTGCTCACGGTCGTAGGCGGGCGCCCCCTCGTCCGACAGGGCGAGCAGCGTCACGAACTGGACGCCCGACGCCTTCATCGCCGCCACCCGCTTGAGCATCTCGTTCCGTATGCCGCCCTCGTACAGGTCGCTGATCAGCACCACCACCGTGTCGGCGGGGCGGGTGATCCGCGACTGGCAGTACGCCAGCGCGCGGTTGATGTCCGTGCCGCCGCCGAGCTGGGTGCCGAAGAGGACGTCGACCGGGTCGTCGAGCTGGTCGGTGAGGTCGACGACCGCCGTGTCGAAGACGACCAGCCGCGTGCTGAGGGACCGCATGGACGCCAGCACCGCCCCGAACACGGACGCGTACACCACGGACGCCGCCATCGACCCCGACTGGTCGATGCAGAGGACGACCTCCTTCTTCACCGACTGGGACGCGCGCCCGTAGCCGATGAGCCGTTCCGGCACGATCGTGCGGTACTCGGGCAGGTAGTGCTTGAGGTTGGCCGCGATGGTGCGGTTCCAGTCGATGTCGTGGTGGCGGGGCCGGCTGACCCGGGCGCTGCGGTCGAGGGCACCGGTGAGGGTGGCCCGGGTACGGGTGGCCAGCCGCTTCTCCAGGTCCTCGACGACCTTGCGGACGACGGCTCGCGCCGTCTCCTTCGTCGTCTCCGGCATCGCCTTGTTCAGCGACAGCAGCGTGCCGACCAGGTGCACGTCCGCCTCCACCGCCTCGAGCATCTCCGGCTCCAGCAGGAGCGTGGACAGCCCCAGCCGGTCGATGGCGTCCCGCTGCATGACCTGCACGACGGACGACGGGAAGTACGTCCGGATGTCGCCGAGCCACCGCGCCACCGAGGGCGCCGAGGCGCCGAGCCCCGCCGAACGCTCCCGTCCCGTCCGCGGTGCTTCGCCCTTGCCGTAGAGGGCGGCGAGCGCCCCGTCCATCGCGGCGTCCCGGCCCGAGAGCGGGCATCCGGTGCCGTCCGCCGCGCCACCGCCGAGCACCAGCCGCCAGCGGCGGAGGCGCTCCTGTGCCGCATCGTCGAGTTCCCTGCTCACGCGCCCGCTCCCGTCCCGCACTCCGCGACGACCGTGTCCTTCACACCGACCCGCGCGTTCCGCACCCCGGCCCACAGATCCGTCCCGCCGGAATCCCCCTTGCGTCCGGTGCCCCCCGCGCCGCGCGACCGCCCGCGGGTCCGGTCCGCCCCGGTCATCACGCCACCCCCGTCAGTTCGCCGGCGACCCGCTCGCCGGGCTCGTCGAGGCCCAGCAGCAGCCGCACCACCGGCAGTACGGCGTCCGCCCGCTCCGCGTCGAGGTCCGCGGCGAACCCGGGTACGCCGGCCGCCGCGGCCCCGGTCGCACCGGCCGGGCCCGGACCGCGCCGGACCAGTTCGCCGAGGGTTCTGCGCACCCCGGGCTCGTACGCCGAGAAGGTCCGCCGCAGCAGCGGCAGCACATCCGTGAACGCCTCCGCCGGCACGCCGGTCAGCCAGGCGTCGACCAGGCCCAGCAACCGCTCGTCGTGGACGAGCAGCAGGCCGCCCCCGCCGCCGACGAAGCCCTCGATCCAGGCGGCCGCGTCCGCCGGCGGCGTGCCCGGCGACAGCACCAGGCCCATGAGCCGCGCCGCCTCGTCGGGCCCGAGTTCGCCGTCGTCCAGCAGGAGCCGCACGGAGCGTCCCCTGATGACACCGGGCACCGTGTCCCGCCCCGACAGCACCCGCAACACGGAGTGCCAGCGGCCGCGCAGGTCGCCGTGCCCGGCGACGACGGTGCCGCCCAGCAGGCCCACGGCTGCGTGGACGGCGTCCACATGACGCCGCATCTCCTCGGCCGCGTCCGCGTCGAGCGCGGCGCACGCCGGGGGAAGGCCGACGAAGACCCGTTCGGCCAGGCCCGCGGCGACCTCCGCGAGTGCCTGCGTGTCCGTACCGCGTACGTCGCCGTAGCGCAGGGAGCGGACCAGGGCCGGCAGCGCCTGGGCGAGGTGTCCGACGTCCGCGTCGAGGGCGGCCCGGTCGGCCAGGACCCGCATCACCACCGGCAGCGCGTCCGGGAGGCCGGCGAGCAGGCAGCGCTCGGCGAGCGCGGTGACCTCGCCGAGGGCCTGCGCGGCGACCGCGTCCGCTTCCGCCTTGGCGGTCGCGGCGCCGAGCACGGTGGTCCCCCACACCCCGACCTCGGCGATGCGCACCGACAGCTCGGGCTCCCAGCGCAGCCGCCACGTCTCGCGGAAGGTGCCCGTGCTGCCCCGTGACGCGGCGGGCTCGCCCCAGCCGACGCCGAGCAGCCGCAGCCGGTGCAGCAGTCTGCTGCGCCCGGCGTCCGTCTCCTTGCGCAGGTCGAGCTCCAGTGCCTTCTCCAGCGCCTCCGGTGTGAGCCGCAACCGCCGCTGGTGCCGGGTGAGGTCCCGCTGCAGGGGCACGGCGGGCGCCGACTCGGGGACCTGCCCCAGTACGTCCCCGACGACGAGCCGGTCCCGCACGAGCGCGAGCGGCACGTCGGAGCCGTCGCACATCACCGCGCGGACGGCGTCCGTCGTCTCGCTCAGCCCCGGCAGCGGCCGGCCGCGGACCGCGGCGAGCGTCCCGGCCAGACGCACCGCCTCGATGACGTGCGCGGAGGAGACGATCCGGTCCTCCTCCCGCAGCAGCCCCGCCACCTTGGTCAGCCACCGCTCCACGGGCCGGTCCGGCACGCCGAACAGATGGGCGTACCAGCCCGGCGAGTCGATGCCCGCCCCGTAGCCGCCGGCCCGGGACAGCCTGCGGTGCGTCCACGGCACCCACGTCATGTCCGCCTTGACCTTGGGCAGCCCCTTGAGCAGCGCCCGGTCGGCGGTGACGGGAGCCTTCCGGCGCAGCGCGGGCACGTGCCAGGCCCCGCACACCACGGCGACGCCGTCCCCGAACTCCCGCTGCGCCGCCCGCACCTGGAGCCGCATGTACGCCTCGCGCACGAGGTCCCGTTGGTGCCCTCCGCTTCCGTAGGCCTCCCGCAACGCGGTCATGGCCTCCTCGAGCACGAGGAACGGGGCGAAGGCGTCGGACGTCCCCGCGCCCCGGTGCTCGACGACGTCCTCCCACCAGCGCTCCGGGTCGTCGTACCCGGCGGCCTCGGCGAGCACGGCGAGCGGGTCGACGCGCAGTTCGTCGGCGGGCGGGTGCTCCGTGGTCCCCTCCTCCTCGGAGCCGCCCTCCCCCGCTTCCGCGTCCGCGGGGGCACCGGTGCCCGGTTCCCCGGGCGGCCCGGCGTCCGTGCCGCCGCTGCCGTCTCCCTCCCACACCAGCGTGTGCGTGGCCGGCAGGTCGATGAAACGGACCGGCACCTCGTGCCGCAGGGCCCAGCGCAGGGCGACCCACTCCGGGGAGAACTCGGCCAGCGGCCAGAAGGCCGAGCGGCCGGGCTCGTCCACGGCGTGCGCGAGGAGCGCGACCGGCGGCCGCATGCCCTCGTCCGCGGCCAGCGGGACGAGCGCGTCGGCCTCCGGCGGGCCCTCGATCAGGACGGTGCGCGGCCGCGCGGCCTCCAGCGCGGCCCGCACCGCCCGCGCGGAACCGGGCCCGTGGTGCCGCACGCCGAGCAGCAGCGGCTGTCCGCCGGGCGGCCGGGCGCCGCCCCTGTCACCTCCCGTCACACCGTCCCCCTCGCCCGCCGGTCCAGCTGGGGTCGCCGTTGCCGTGACGCCGGTCGCGGATCACGCGCTCACCTCCCGGCAGGCCCGGTAGAAGTCCTTCCAGCCGTCGCGCTCGCGGACCACCGTCTCCAGGTACTCCTGCCAGATGACGCGGTCGGCCGCCGGGTCGCGCACGACCGCGCCGAGGATGCCCGCGGCCACGTCGCCGGCCCGCAGCACGCCGTCGCCGAAGTGGGCCGCGAGCGCGAGTCCGTTGGTGACGACGGAGATCGCCTCGGCGGTGGACAGGGTGCCGCTGGGCGACTTCACCTTCGTCCGGCCGTCGGCCGTGACGCCGTCGCGCAGTTCGCGGAAGACGGTCACCACGCGCCGGATTTCGTGGATGCCGTCGGGCACGGCCGGCAGGTCGAGGGAGCGGCCGATCTGGTCGACCCGGCGGGAGACGATGTCGACCTCGGCCTCCGGCGACTCCGGCAGCGGCAGCACCACCGTGTTGAAGCGGCGGCGCAGCGCGCTGGAGAGGTCGTTGACCCCGCGGTCGCGGTCGTTGGCGGTGGCGATCAGGTTGAAGCCCCGGACCGCCTGCACCTCCTCGCCCAGCTCCGGTATCGGCAGGGTCTTCTCCGACAGGATCGTGATGAGCGTGTCCTGCACGTCGGCCGGGATACGGGTCAGCTCCTCGACCCGGGCCGTCATGCCTTCCGCCATGGCCCGCATGACCGGGCTGGGCACGAGGGCGTCGCGGCTGGGGCCGTGCGCCAGCAGCCGCGCGTAGTTCCACCCGTACCGGATGGCCTCCTCCGGAGTGCCCGCGGTGCCCTGCACCAGCAGGGTCGAGTCGCCGCTGACCGCCGCGGCCAGGTGCTCGGACACCCACGTCTTGGCGGTGCCGGGCACGCCGAGCAGGAGCAGGGCGCGGTCGGTCGCGAGGGTCGTGACGGCCACCTCGACGATGCGGCGCGGACCGACGTACTTCGGCGTGACGACCGTGCCGTCGGGGAGTGTGCCGCCGAGGAGGTAGGTGGCAACGGCCCACGGCGACAGCTTCCAGCGGGCGGGCCGCGGGCGGTCGTCCTGCGCCGCGAGCGCGGCGAGTTCCGCGGCGAAGGCGTCCTCGGCGTGCGGTCGCAGCGCGTCCGGTCCGCCCGCCTCCGTGGAAATGGACGCGTCCGCGTTCGCGGGCGCGGAGTGGTGCTGACTCGGTTCGACGGATGTCGGGTCGACGGACACAGACATGGCTGAGGCCCCCTCCAGCTCGGCCGGTTCGGATCTGTCACCACCGTGCACCACGGCACTGACAATGCGCTCCCACCTGCACGAACGCGATGTCGACGCTGATTGTCAGTGGGGGGACCTACCGTCGACGACATGACTCAGCAGGGGGTGCGCTGGAGCGCGGACCAGGTGCTGGCGCTGGCGCCTGACGCCGCGTCACGCAAAGCGGGAAGCAAACTCGGCGCGGCCGGGCCGTGGTCCGAGGCGGGCAGTTGCGACGAGGGGACGGTGTGGGGGCTGTGCAAGGGCAGCGGCAGCCGGCCGTACCGGACGGTCGTCGACATCGCGGATCCCGCGGGGCCCGCGTACAAGTGCACGTGTCCGAGCCGCAAGTTCCCGTGCAAGCACGCGCTCGGGCTGCTGCTCCTGTGGGCCGGCGGCGACGCCGAGGTGCCGTCGGCGGCGCAGCCACCGGACTGGGCCGGGCAGTGGGTGGCCGGCCGGCGCAAGCGTGCGGAGGCCATGCAGGACGCGAGCGCGACGGGAGCCGCGCCGGGCGCCGCCGATCCGGAGGCGGCGCGGCGCCGTGCGGAGCGGCGGGCCGAGCGGGTCACCGCCGGGGTGACGGAGCTGGAGCAGCGGCTGGCCGACCTGGTGCGGGGCGGTCTGGCCGCGGCCGAGCGGGCGGAGTACGGCCTCTGGGAGGAGACGGCGGCCCGCATGGTCGACGCGCAGGCTCCGGGCCTGGCGGCGCGGGTGCGCGAGCTGGGGGCGATCCCGTCGTCCGGGCCCGGCTGGCCGGTACGCCTGCTGGAGGAGTGCGCGCTGCTTCATCTCCTGGACCAGGGCTGGCTGCGGCGTGAGCGGCTGCCGGAGGGCCTCGGGGCGACGGTCCGCTCCCGGGTCGGCCTGCCCGCCGCCGCGGACGGCCCGCCGGTGCGGGACCGCTGGCTCGTCCTGGCGCAGTACGACACCGCGGACGCGAAGCTGACCACACGGAGGATCTGGCTGCACGGCGCCGGCTCCGGCCGTACGGCCCTGGTCCTCTCCTACGGCGCCGGCGGCCGCGCCCCGGAGACGGTACTGCCCGTCGGCCTGGCGCTGGACGCGGAGGTGTCCGCCTACCCGGGCAGCGGGCAGCACCGCGTGGCCCTGGGCGAGCAGTTCGCGGCTCCCGCTCCCACGGACATACGTCCGCCCGGGGTGACGACGGCACAGGCGGCGGCCCACTACGGAGCGGCCCTGCGGGAGGACCCGTGGCTGGAGTCGGTCCCGGTGACGCTGGACCGGGTCGTGCCCGTCCCGGACGGCGACGTCTGGCAGCTCGCCGACGCCTGCTCCGACACCGCGCTGCCCGTGGCCCCGGGCTCCCGTACCGGCTCCGGCCTGTGGCGGCTGGTCGCGCTGTCGGGCGGAGCCCCGGTCAAGGTCTTCGGCGAGTGCGGCCACCGTGGCTTCACTCCGCTGACCGCGTGGCCGGAAGGCCCCGGGCACGCCGTGACGCTGCGCTGAACAGGTGAAGACGGTGCGTGCGCGAGCCTTCACGGATCGTGTTCCGCGCGTCACCGGCCATCCCGCACGGCGCCCCGACCAGCGTGAACGGAGACGCGGTCACGGCGCACCGGGCGCCGGCGACCGCCGACCGCTGCGCCCTTTCCGTCCCGATCCGCGCATTTGTTCCGTCGCACGGGAAACTCGTTCCCGGGTGACCTTTTCCTTGACTCCCAACCGCCCGGCAACGGAAAGGAACCACATGACCAGGATCTCCGCTCCAGGGGAAGCGCCCGTGCCGGGCGGCTGGGAGGAGTTGGTCACGACCGCCCTGCTCGGCACGGACCGCCGCACGCTCCGGGGCGGCTCGCCCGGCCGGAACGCCCCGGTGGCGCTGCTGGACGCGGCGGCCATGGAGACCGTGCGGCGGCGTGCGGGACTGCGTCCGGCACCGGTGGCACAGCGCCCGGAGCCGGCGCCCGTGGATCCGCGCCCGCCGCTGCCGGCCGCGGCGGCCCGCAGGCTGGCGATGCTGCTGGCCGACCGGCCGGGCACGCGAGGCGGAGGCCGCCGGGGAACGGCCCCGGACCTGGTGGAGCTGCTGCCCCAGTGGCTCCAGGCGGTGAACGCGTGCGGTTACGCGGCACCTCCGGAGGCGCTGCCCGCGCTGCTGGACGCGGCGCGCGGCCGCACCGACCTGCGTCCCGCGGTCCTGGCCTTCGCGGGTCCGCGCGCGCTGTGGCTCGCCCGGCTCAACCCGGACTGGCGGTTCGCCCTGCGGGCGGTCCCGGGCGGCGGTGCGGCGCTGCCCGGCGCCGAGGACGCGGACCGGGTCCGGCGGCTGTGGGAGGAGGGCCTGTTCGCCGAACGGGTCGCACTGCTGGCGGCGCTCCGCGCACGCCGGCCCGCGGCCGCGCGCGACCTGCTCGCCACCACGTGGGCGTCGGAGCGGGCCGAGGACCGGCTGATGTTCCTCGACTCACTGCGCGAGGGGCTGGGCCCGGACGACGAGCCGTTCCTGGAGCAGGCGCTGGCCGACCGCAGCCGCAACGTACGGTCCACGGCGGCGGAGCTGCTGTCGTCGCTGCCGGGATCGGCGCTCGCCGCCCGGATGGCGGCCCGCGCGGGCGCCTGCGTGGCCGTCGACCGCACGGAGGGGGACCCGAGGATCGTCGTCGAGGCGCCGCACGAGTGCGACGCCGGCATGGAGCGGGACGGCGTCGTCGCCAAGGCGCCGTCGGGACGCGGCGAGCGGTCGTGGTGGCTGGGCCAGCTGGTGGAGGCGGCACCGCTCGGGACCTGGTCCGCACGGCTCGGCGGACGCACGCCTCAGGAGATCGTGAGCCTGCCGGTGGCGGACGACTGGCAGAGCGAACTGCACGCCGCGTGGTGCCGGGCCGCGGTACGGCAGGGGGACGCCCGGTGGGCGCGGGCCCTTCTCGGGGCGCCTTCGGCGCCCGAGGCCGGCGGTCCCGGCGCGGTGTCCCTGGCCGAGCGCGCCAAGCTGCTCGGCACCCTGGGCCCCGCCGAGCGGGCCGACTGGGTCGCCGGGTTCATCGCGACGCACGGACTGTCCGAGGCGTTCCAGCTGCTGGGAGTGTGTGCGGTGCCGTGGGAGGAGCCGCTTGGGCGGGCCGTGGTCGACGCGCTGAACATTGCGCGGGATGCGGGGAGTTACCCATGGAGTTTCAGTGGAGTGATGGGACTGGCCGAGCGGTGCCTGGATCCTTCGCAGGCGAGCCGTCTGGACGGCCTGCTGGCGGTGCCCGCCGACACGGAGGACGCGTCGCCGGGGGCCGGCGGCTACTGGGCGGAGGCGTTCCAGCGGCTCGTCACGACCTTGCGGCTGCGCGCGACGATGGCCGCCGAGCTGGGCCCACCGCCACCGGCCGCCTGAGCGGCGGGCGGCGCTCCCGCCCGGAGCGTGCCCCCGGGAGTCACGGTGGGCCGGGGCGGCCCGACGGCCGACCGGCCGGCGGGCGCCGGAGCGCCGGACAGCCGGTCCGCCGGCAGCGGGCCGGCGAAGGGCGGCCCGGCGAGGACCAGTCCCCGGCGAAGCCCGCGCGCCCGGAGCGCCGCGGCGGCCCGGAGCGCCGGGCCGCGCCCGTGACCCCCGCCCGCGCGCCCCTGGACCCGCCGCCGCGGCCGCTAGTGCCGCGGCAGGCAACGTTTGCCCGTCAAGGAGCGGCGTCCGGTGCGTGCTCTCGGCGTGCCGGCCGGACGCCCTCGTACTGGATGTAC
>NZ_JBSFNN010000123.1:0-13089 GCF_053587115.1 Streptomyces sp. NPDC003697 | reverse complement strand
GTTGTTCTGTCGGCCATGCTCCAGAGCGCGGAGTACGCCCGGCACGTCTTCGGGCCCCGCCGCCGCGGACCGCACAGTGACCGCTCAGTGGCCCCTGACGGCGTGCGGGGTGTAGGGCCGCTGGAGTTCCTCGATCTCCTTGTCGCTCAGCTCCAGGTCGACGGCGGCCGCCGCGTCCTCGATGTGCTGCGGCTTTGAGGCTCCGACGATCGGCGCCGCGACCGGCTCCTGGTGCAGCAGCCAGGCGAGGGCGACCTGTGCACGCGAAACGCCGCGGTCGTTCGCGATGCGGGTGACGGCCTCGACGATGGTGCGGTCGCTCTCCTCGTACAGCCGGCTGCCGAAGTCGTCGGTGGCACTGCGTCGGGTGGTGGTCCCCCAGTCACGGGTGAGGCGGCCGCGGGCGAGCGGGCTCCACGGCAGCACCCCGACGCCCAGGTCCCGGCACAGGGGGAGCATCTCCCGCTCCTCCTCGCGGTAGAGGAGGTTGTAGTGGTTCTGCATGGAGGCGAACCGGGTCCAGCCGCCCAGCCGCGCCGTGTACTGGGCCTTGGAGAACTGCCAGGCGTACATCGAACTCGCTCCGATGTAGCGGGCCTTGCCCGCCTTGACCACGTCGTGCAGCGCCTCCATGGTCTCCTCGACCGGGGTGTGCGGATCCCAGCGGTGGATCTGGTAGAGGTCGACGTAGTCGGTGCCGAGGCGGCGCAGGCTGTGGTCGATCTCGGTCATGATCGCCTTGCGGGACAGGCCGCCGCCGTTGGGGCCGGGCCGCATCCGGCCGTGCACCTTCGTCGCGAGCACGACCTCGTCCCGGCGGGCGAAGTCCCTGAGCGCCCTGCCGACGATCTCCTCGCTGGTGCCGTCCGAGTAGACGTTGGCCGTGTCGAAGAAGGTGATCCCCACCTCCAGGGCCTGCCGGATCAGCGGCCGGGACGCCTCCTCGTCCAGAGTCCACTCGTGCGCGCCGCGGTCGGGCACGCCGTAGGTCATGCAGCCCAGACAGATCCGCGACACGTCCAGGCCGGTCGAACCGAGCTTCACATACTGCATCGTTGCTGCTCCTGCCTTCGGGACGTCGTCAGGGGAAGCCTATGCCGCCGGGCCGCCGGGCCGGCCGGATCATCGCGGCGGGGCCCGCCGGTGACGGCCCCGCCGCGGGAGCGGCGGGGCCGGTCGCCGCGGTGCCGCATCCGGAGCCCTGCCCGCCTACCGCACGCACTCCTGATCCGCGCCCTGGCGGGGACCGAGCAGTTCCAGCGCGTTCTCCCAGCGGAACCTCGGCCGGCCGTCCTCCCCCGCGGCCGCGCCGGCGTACGGGTCCGCGAACCGGACGCCCATCCCCCGCAGCCGTTCCAGACTGCTGCCATAGGCGGGGTGGGCGGCGAGCGTGCCGGCCACGCACGGCAGGACGGCCACCGGCACGCCGAGTCCGTGGGCCTCGCACAGGGTGGCCACGGCGAGGGTGTCGGCGATGCCGGCGGCCCACTTGTTGACGGTGTTGAACGTGGCCGGGGCGACGACCACGGCGTCGGGCGGCGGGAAGGGGCGCGGGTCGTCCGGGGTGCGCCAGGCGGAGCGGATGGGGCGGCCGGTCTGCGCTTCGACGGCAGCGGTGTCGAAGAAGCCGCCCATGGCGACCGGCGTCGCGATGACGCCGACCTCCCAGTCCCGCTCCTGCGCGGCGGTGATCAGCTCGCCGACGTCCGCGGCGACGCCGGCACCGCAGACGACCACGTAGAGGAAGGGTTTCTCGGCCTGTTCGGTCATCGGGGCACCCTACTGAACGGGTCCTCGACCGTGCGGCCGGCACCCTGCTGAACGGACCCTCGATCCGCGTCCTCCTAGGGGCTCAGTCGGACGTGGTGGACACCGCGATCGCGCCGACGGGGCAGGCCCGGGCGGCCTCCCGGACCATCGGGTCCCCGCCCCCGTCCTCCTGGCCGGGCAGGACGGTGCTGAAGCCGTCGTCGTCCTGGGTGAACACACGCGGGGCGGACAGGGCGCACTGACCCGCGCCGATGCACCGGTCCTTGTCGATCTCGATACGCATGGCGGCTGCCTCTTACCAGGTCACGGGGAGTTCCAGCATCCCCTGGATGGTGTCGCCGGGCTTGTGGGGGATGTCCTTCGGCTCGGCGGCCGGCCGCAGGGTGGGCAGCCGGTCGATGAGGGCGCCCAGGGCGATCTCCAGCTCGGCCCGGGCGAGGTTCTGGCCGAGGCACTGGTGGATGCCGAAGCCGAAGGCGATGTGGTGGCGGGCCGGACGGTGCCAGTCCAGGGCGTCCGGTGCGGGGTAGACGTCCGCGTCGCGATTGATCACCGAGGTGGAGAAGACGACGCCGTCGCCGGCGCGGATGGTGGTTCCGTCCACGTCGACGTCCTCGGTGGCCACCCGCAGCAGCCCGTCGGCGATGGACAGCGTCCGCATCAGTTCCTCGACCGCGGCGGGCAGCAGCGCGGGGTCGGCGCGCAGCTCGGCGAGCCGTTCGGGGTGCCGCAGCAGCGTGTAGGTGCCCAGGGAGATCATGTTGGCGGTCGTCTCGTGGCCCGCGACCAGCAGGATGACCGCCAGGGAGATCAGTTCCTCGCGGTCCGGCCCGCCGTCGTGGAGCTGTTGCCGCACCAGGTCGTCCAGGACGCCGTCGCCCCGGTTCTCGCGCTTGTCGTCGATCAGCTCGCCGAGGTACTCCTCCAGCCGGTCCCGCGCGTCCTCGGTGTCGGCGGCCGTCGGACCGCGCAGCAGGCGCCGCGACTGCTCCTCGAAGAACTCGTGGTCGGCGTACGGGACGCCGAGCAGCGCGCAGATCACCATGGACGGCAGGGGCAGCGCGAAGGCACCGACCAGTTCGGCGGGCGGTCCCTGCGCGACCATCGCGTCGAGCAGCTCGTCGACGATCTGCCGGATGCGCGGCCTCAGCTCGGCGGCGCGCTTGAGGGTGAAGTGCGACACCAGCATCCGCCGCTGCGTGTGGTGCTCGGGGTCGTCGACGCCGAGGAGCGCGGGCGTGCGGCTGCGGACCGCGGCGAAGCGGGCGGTGACCATGGGGAAACCGGGACGGGTGCGGTCCGTGGACAGGCGCGGGTCCACGAGCAGCCGGCGGGCGACGGCGTGGCCGGTGACGAGCCAGACAGGGCGGCCGTCGTAGAGGGTCGCGCGGGCGAGCGGCCGGGTGCCGTGCAGCGGGGCGTAGCCGGCGGGGGGCTGGTAGGGGCAGGTGCGGTCCTGGGGGAAGGCGACGGGTTGCGACAGTTCCGTCAAGTCCGTCAAGTCCGTCATGAAAGACCTCGCAGACGATGGGGGCGTCGTGCCGATCTTCATTAGATGCCCGAGGCACCTAAGAGGCGACGTGAAGTTCGGCCACATCGACTCCCCGTGGAATCTGGCCGGAAGCGGTCCTTCCTCATCGTAAATCCCGTTGCCGTCCGGCCGGGCGGCGGTCAGGATCCGGCCATGCCCGCATTCGCCGCGTTCCCGCCGCCGTCGTCCCCCGCCGCCTGCTCCCCGCGGGGCCGACAGCAGCCCGGCCGCAGGGGGCGGCCCGGTCCCGCGCCGTCGTGACGGGCGCCCTCGTCGCGGGGCTGGTCGCGGGCTACGGCATCGCCGTGCCCGTCGGCGCCGTCGCGACCTACCTGGTGTCCCTCACCGCCCGCAGCACCCTGCGGACCGGGGCCTGCGCCGCGCTCGGGGTCGCCACCGCCGACGGCCTCTACGCCCTCCTTGCCACGCTCGGCGGCTCGGCCCTGGCCGCCCTGCTGCGGCCCGCGCTGACACCGCTGCGCTGGGCGTCGGCCCTGGTGCTGGCCGCGCTGGCCGTGCACGGGGCGGCGACCGCGCTGCGGCGGTACCGCGAGCGCCGGCCGGCCGCCCACCGTGCCGAGCCGTCCGCCCCGTCCCCGGCCCGCGCGTACGCCGGGCTGCTCGGGGTGACCATGCTCAACCCCACGACGCTGGTCTACTTCGCGGCCCTGGTGCTCGGCACCCGCACCGCGCAGGACGTGCCGCCCCTGGACCGGAGCGTGTTCGTGCTGGCCGCCTTCGCCGCGTCGGCGAGCTGGCAGCTGCTGCTCGCCGGGAGCGGCGCCCTGCTCGGCCGGGCCCTGACGGGCCGGCGGGGACGGCTCGTGACAGCGCTCGTCTCCAGCACGGTGATCACCGCGCTGGCGGTGCGGACGGCCGTGTCGCCGTGACGCGCGGGACCCCTTCCGTGCGGGGGTGGCTGTGCTGTCCGGGCCCCGAATGTCCCACGCGGTACCGGCTGTGCTGTCCGGGCCGCGAACGTCCCGGCGACGGGCTGGGACGTCCCCGTGCGCGGGGCAGCCCCGGCCGTCCTCGGGCGCGGGACGGTGCGGGGTCCCGCCGTCCCGGGCGGCACGCGCCTGGGGCGACAGGCCGAACAGGTGGCCGCCGCCGGGCGTGGCCGCAGCGGAACGCGGTAGGGATGGAGCGCACGGATGATGATGTCGGACGCCGTGCGAGACCGTGACGGAACGCGATGAGAGGACCCAGTCCATGCCTCTTGAGGGCGAGTACGAGCCCAGCCCGGCCCAGTGGGTGCGTGAGCAGGTGGAGCTGTACGAGAGCTCCGGTGGCACCGAGGGCACGACCCTGCAGGACACGGGTCTGCCCGTCATCCTGCTGACCATGCGGGGTGCCCGGAGCGGCAGGATCCGCAAGACGCCGCTGATGCGGGTGGAGCACGACGGGCGGTACGCGGTGGTGGCCTCCCAGGGCGGTGCCCCGAAGCATCCGTTCTGGTACCACAACCTGAAGGCCGATCCCCGGGTGGAACTGCAGGACGGCCCCGTCAAGCGGGACATGACGGCCCGTGAGGTCGACGGTGCGGAGCGGGCCGAGTGGTGGGACCGGGCCGTGGCCGCGTTCCCGCCGTACGCCGAGTACCAGCAGCAGACGTCACGGGAGATCCCGGTCTTCGTCCTGGAGCCCGCCGACGGGCACTGAGGCCGACTGGCCCCGGACGGGGCGGGCGTCGGGGAGGGCACCGCCGTGGCCGCCTCCCACCACACAGCCGTGTCCGGCCGGCGCATGGACGCGCGCCGGCCGGGCACCTGTCGTTCAGGCCCCGCCGCGCTCCCCCGTCGCGGCGGGGCTTTCGCCTGCCTCCTGGGCCAGCCGGTCGGTCACGTCGAGGAAGACCTGGTCCGCCTCGGGGACGGTGTGCGCGAGGGAGCGCTTGATACGGACGGCGATCTCCTCCACGTCCTCGCTGTCCAGGCCGGGGGCGAGGTCGATCCGGGCGGCGACGAGCGTGGAGTCCAGGCCCATCTTCATGGTGAACAGCGCCTCCACGCTGTCGATCTCGGGCTGCGCCTCCAGCACCCGCATGATCCGCCCGCTCAGCTCCGGGTCCGCAGCCTCACCGATGAGCTGGTCGCGCGCGTCGCGGCCCAGCCGGTAGGCGACGTAGACGAGCAGGACGCCGATCGCGAGCGAGGCGGAGGCCTCCCAGACGACCTGACCGGTGATCATGTGCAGCGCCATGCCGATCATGGCGAGGGTGACACCGAGCACCGCGGTGCCGTCCTCGGCGACGACGGTGCGCAGGGCCGGGTCGCGCAGGCCGCTCCCCCGGCCGCCCTGCCCGCGGACCTGGTGCAGCGCGCGGACCAGGGAGGCCCCCTCCGCGAGCAGCGCGACGCCCAGGACGACCAGGCCCGCCACATAGCCGCCGAAGCTCTCCTCCGCTCCGTTGCGCAGGGCCTCCACGCCCTGGAAGACCGAGAAGCAGCCGCCCATGACGAAGATCCCGACGGCGGCGAGGAGCGACCAGAAGAACCGCTCCTTGCCGTACCCGAACGGGTGCCGGCGGTCGGCGGGGCGGCGGCTGCGTCGCAGGGCGGCCAGCAGGAAGACCTCGTTGAGGCTGTCGGCGACGGAGTGGGCCGCCTCCGACAGCAGCGCGGGCGAGTGCGCGACCAGACCGCCGACGGCCTTGGCGACCGCGATGACCAGATTGGCCGCGAGCGCGACCAGCACGGTCACACGGGTTTTGCGGTCGGCCGCCGGCTCGTCCGCGTCCTGCTTCGTCCCGTCCACTGCCCGGCCCGCCCCTTCGTCCGTCGTCCCGTCCACCGCGTGGCGCGTCACCTGTTCCATGGATGTCCCGCTCACGTTCGCCGCCTGCCCCCCGCCGCGAAGGATCACACCGTGCCGGAGACGGAATTCGGGGAACGTGTTCACCGGGAGAGACCCGGACACCCAGGAGGACACATGAGCGACGGGCTCGAGGGCAACAGCGCCTACGGCCGCAAGGCCTTCAAGCGGTCCCGGAGCCACTTCGCGGACCGCATCACCGCGGACGGCCGCGACGGCTTCCCGGTGGAGGCCGGTCGCTACCGCCTGGTCGTCAGCCGCGCCTGTCCGTGGGCCGGCCGGGCGGTGATCTCCCGGCGGCTGCTCGGACTGGAGGACGCCCTGTCGCTGGGCGTCGTCGATCCGATCCAGGACGACCGCAGCTGGCGTTTCACCCTCGACCCCGACGGCCGGGACCCGGTCCTCGGCATCCGCTTCCTGAGCGAGGCCTACGACAAGCGGGAGACGGGCTACCCGGGCGGGGTGAGCGTGCCCGCGGTCGTCGACGTGACCAGCGGCGAACTGGTCACCAACGACTACCAGCAGCTCACGCTCGACCTCGCCACCGAGTGGTCCGCCCTGCACCGGCCCGGCGCCCCGGACCTGTATCCGAGGGCGCTGCGCGACGAGATCGACGCGGTGACGGCGGACGTGTACGAGGACGTCAACAACGGCGTGTACCGGGCCGGGTTCGCCCATACGCAGGAGACGTACGACGCCGCTTGCACGGGCGTCTTCCGTCGCCTGGACGCGCTGACGGACCGTCTGGCCCGGCAGCGCTACCTGGTCGGCGACACGATCACCGAGGCGGACATCCGGCTGTTCACCACCCTGGTCCGTTTCGACGCCGTCTATCACGGCCACTTCAAGTGCAACCGGTACAAGCTCGCCGAGAACCCGGTGCTGTGGGCGTACGCCCGGGACCTGTTCCAGACGCCCGGCTTCGGCGACACGGTCGACTTCGACCACATCAAACGGCACTACTACCGGGTGCACACCGGCATCAATCCGGCGGGCATCGTGCCCCTCGGGCCGGACCCGTCCGGCTGGTTGACGCCGCACCACCGCGAGGAACTCGGCGGCCGGCCCTTCGGTGACGGCACTCCGCCCGGGCCGGTGCGCCCCGGCGAGGAGGTCCCGCCGGAGGGCCGGCCCTGACCCGCGTTCCCCCGACCGGCCGGCCGGGACTCGTACCGGCCGGCCGACCCGCCCCAGTGGACGATTCAGCAAGGAGATTCCAGGTGGCCAAGAAGAAGAACAAGCTCCCGCTCGCCTACCAGCCCGTCGGCTTCGTGCTGGGCTGGGCGGGCGGCGCGCTGGCCGGGAAGGCCTTCCGCGCGACGTGGAAGGCCATCCGGCACGAGGACGACGCGCCCGACGCGCTCGACCCGGACCGCGGCTGGGGGGAGATCCTGCTGGCCGCGGCGGTCCAGGGCGCCATCTTCGCCGTCGTGCGCAGCGCCGTGGACCGTAGCGGCGCCAAGGCCATCGAGCGCTCGACCGGCGTGTGGCCGGCCAAGAGCAAGGGCGGCCGCGACTGACGGGCCTCAGCCCTGCTTCGGCCCGGCCTGCCGGCCGCGGCGCAGGGTGAAGGAGTGCCCGGCCGGATCGGAGCACATCCGCTCCTCGTAGGGGCCGGGCACGTCCTTCGCCTCCAGTGGGCGCCCGCCCAGCTCGACGACCCGGCGTTCGGCCGCGTCCAGGTCCTCCACCAGGAAGTCCAGATGGGCCTGGAGGGAGTTCTCCGGGCGCGGCCAGCTCGGCGGCGTCGCGTTCATGTCGCGGCGGAACGCCATGCGGAAACCGTCGGCGGCCCTGATCTCCACGAGGTTGGCGGTGGCGTCCGTCTCCTCCGCCTCCAGCAGCCGCTTGTAGAACACGGCGAGCTTCTCGGGCTCCGCGCAGTCGAGCACCACGACGCCCGCTGTCACCAGTGGCATGTCTCCTCCGAAGGGTTTCGGCGGCGGGCAGCCCCGCCGCCCTACCGTGCGGATATCCCGCCCACGTGGAATCAGTCGGCCGCCGGCCACGGGCCGTCATGCGTCAACTCCCGTCCGCGTACGTGCGCCCCGGCGCCGGGCGGTCGCGGTGAATCGTCTGGGCCGGCTCTTGCGCAGGGCCGTCGCGGCGGGCTCACGGCGGGCCGTCGCGGCCGGTTCTCTCGTCCCGGCCGGCAGGCGGCCGTCCAGGAAGCCGGCCGCGGCGAGCGCCGACGGGCGCGGCCGGGCATCCTGGTTCACCATGAATGATGTGAAAACGATGCGTGCAATCAGTCAGGACGTCCTCGGCGGTCCCGAGGTCCTCAAGGAGGTCCGGCTCGAGCGACCCTCCCCGCGGCCCAACGAGGTGCTGGTCCGGGTCAAGGCGGCCGGGGTGAACCCGACCGACTGGAAGCACCGCGCCACGGGGGGCTTCCTCGGCCAGCCGCCGTTCGTCCTCGGCTGGGACGCCTCCGGGATCGTCGAGGAGACGGGCGTCGGCGTCGCCATGTTCCAGCCCGGGGACGAGGTGTTCGGCATGCTGCCGTACCCGTTCGGGCACGGTTCGCACGCCGAGTACGTGACCGGCCCGGCCCGTGCCTTCGTGCCCAAGCCGGCGAGTGTCGACCACATCCAGGCGGGCGCGTTGCCGCTGGTCTCGCTGACGTCGTGGCAGGCGCTGGTGGAGCGGGCCGGAATCCGGGAGGGACAGCGGGTGCTGATCCACGCGGCGGCCGGCGGGGTCGGGCACGTGGCCGTGCAGATCGCCAAGGCACACGGTGCGTACGTCATCGGCACGGCGAGCGCGGGCAAGCACGACTTCCTGCGTGAGATCGGTGTGGACGAGCCGGTGGACTACCGCACGACCGACTTCGCCGAGGCGGTGCGGGACGTCGACATCGTGCTGGACACGCTCGGCGGCGACACCAGTCTGCGTTCGCTGCGGGTGCTGCGCCCGGGCGGGATCGTCGTGTCCATCGTGCCGTTCGGTTCGGACGAGTTCTACCAGGAGGCCGACCGGCTCGGTGTCCGCGCGCTCAGGATGCTGGTGGACGCCGACCACCACGGGATGACGCAGATCGCGGAGCTCGTGGAGTCGGGCCGGCTGCGGGCCACGATCGCCAAGACGTTTCCGCTGAGCGAGGCCGCGAAGGCTCACGAACTCGGTGAGACGGGACATACCACGGGCAAGCTGGTCCTCGTCGTGGACTGACGGCCGGCCGGTACCCGGCCGCCGTCAGCGCGGCCGGGTACCGGCCTGGGTGCGGGCGGTGCGAGTTGCGGGCGGTGCGTGGGCACCTGCGGCGCGGGCCGCCCCGGCGGTGCGTGGGCATCTGCGGCGCGGGCCGCCCCGACGGTGCGTGGGCGCCTGCGGCGCGGGCCGCCTCGGCGGTGTGCGGATGGGGCGGGGCCGCGCCGGGGGGTGCCCGTCCTCGGACCGGCGCGGGGACCGTCTCCCGCGGGGGAACCGGCGTGGACGCGCCGGCCGCTGCGGGCGGGCACCCCCCGACACGGCCCCTTCCGTCCACGGGCGGCCTCGCGTGCGCGCTCGGGCCGGTGCGTGGGTGGCAGGGCGTGTGCGGCGGATGGTGCGGCTCGTTCGTCCCGCGTGAGGTGCCACCGCCGGGGCCGGGCGACGCGTTCTTGATTCGACGACATATGTCAACCGAACATGCTGGAATTCACTCCAACGTGGGTAACTTGCAGGAGCGGGACGGGCATTGGCCCGTCGTGCGGACCCCGCCGCACCCGTTGGAGGCGATGTCGTCGTGCAGCAGGAACCGGCGCTGATCTCCCGGCATCTGCGGGTCCACCGGCACCGCGGCCACACCGTGCTGGAGTTCCGCGGCGAGATCGACATCGCCGCGGCCACGGAGATCGGCCCGTACCTGGACCGGGTGACGGCCCGGCCCGGTGCTCGTGTCGTCGTGGATCTGCGCCAGGTCGACTTCTTCGACTGCTCCGGGCTGCGGCTGCTGTACCGCGCCCGCCACCGGGTGCTCGGCCAGGGCGGGGAGCTGCGCCTGGTGTGCACGCACGCGCTGACTCTGCGCGTGCTGAAGGTCACCGGCCTGGCCCGGCTGCTGCCCCCCGATCCGACGCTGGACGCGGCGCTGGCCCGGCCCCCGGCCACCTCCGGTTCCCTTTGACCCAACTGGTTTGTCTGGCGACGACTTTCGAGGGGAATGCGCACGGGAGGAAGGAGGGCCGCCGCATGACGACGTCCATCAGACAGCCCCGGCGCATGCCCGGCTGGGCGAAGGCGGTGAGCGCCCTGGTCGTGGTGCTCGTCGTGCTGTTCGCCGGGATCCGGCTGAGTGTGGTGCCGGGTATCAAGGACCTGTTCGGCACGGAGACGCACGACCGCTCGGGCCCCGCGCTGCTGAAGTCCATTCAGGACCTCAGCCGCTACGACGCGGCCTCGGGGAACTTCCAGGTCGTCGTGGACCTGGAGAAGGACACCAAGTACCTGCCCGACGCCATCCGCGGCACCCGCACGCTGTATGTCGGCGCGGGCACCGTGGACGCCTATGTCGACCTCGGCCGGGTCGGTGCCCACGACGTGACGGTGAACGGTGACCGCACGTCGGCCACGCTCCGCCTGCCGCACGCGCGGCTCGGCAAGCCGGCGCTCGATCCCGACCACTCGTACGCGGTCTCCAAGCAGCGCGGCCTGCTGGACCGCCTGGGCGATCTGTTCTCCGGCAACCCCAACGGCGAGCGCGCCGTGCAGCAGCTGGCGGTGCGGCACATCGCGGACGCCGCCCGGGACAGCGGGCTGACCACACGCGCCGAGACCAACACCACGGCGATGCTCCAGGGCCTGCTGAAGTCCCTCGGCTTCCAGGAAGTGCGCGTCTCGTACGGGCCCTGACGGCGGGTCGCCCGGAGCGCGGTTGCCAGGCGTGGCCCGCTGCGGACGGGGCATCCGCTCCCCGGACCGGTTCACGGTCGACCGCTCTCCTCCCCACACTAGTTGAAGCACTGGAGGACCACATGGCCCGCATGGCCCTGCGACTGCACACCCCCAAGGCCGGCCGGGAACCGGCCCCGGACACCGAGGAGCGCCGGCCGCTGCCGCTGCCGCTGCGCCTGCTGGCGGTGTTGTGCGCCTTCGTCTTCATGGTGGCGTTCGCGGTCGTGCTGGCCAAGCTCACCCTGCAGCCCTCCCCGGCGTCGGAGGCACTGACGCACACCAATCTGCATCCGGGCAACTCGCTGCGGGCCTATCTGAGCCGGCCGGGCCTGCAGGACACGGTCAAACAGATCGGCGGCAACGTGGTCCTGGGCATCCCCTTCGGCGTGCTGGTGCCGGTGGTGGCGCCCAAGGCGCGCGGCCTGCTGCGGGTGCTGCTGCTGACCGCGGTCGTGATGCTCATGGTCGAGTTCGCCCAGGGCGCGCTCATCACCGGCCGGGCCTTCGACATCGACGACGTCATCCTCAACACCACCGGGGCGCTGGTGGGTTATCTTCTGCTGGGTCGGCGGCTCAGCCGGGCCGTGCACGCGCGCCGGGTGCGGGCGTGAGTGGACGAGTGGTCCGGACCAGAGTATTGACGACCCCTTAGTTCACTCCTTGAATCAAGAGGCGACCTCCTTTCCCCCCACCTCGGTCGGCGTGCCCGTTCCGGCGGGCCGCCGCCCAGAAGGGAAGATCTGTGGCCTCCCCCCGTCTGCTCCGCAGATGTCTCCTCGCCGCCCTGTCCGCCGCCCTGATGGGCTCCGCGGCGGTCGGGCCGGCCCGGGCGGGCACCGCGGGCGGCACGTCCGCCGCCGCGGTGGCCTTCTCCGACACCTTCGACGGGCCCGCGGGCGCGGCCGTCGATCCGGGCAAGTGGCAGCTGGAGACCGGCGACAACGTCAACAACCACGAACGGCAGTACTACACCTCGGGCACCAGGAACGCGGCCCTCGACGGCCAGGGCCACCTGGTGATCACCGCCCGCCGGGAGAACCCGGCCAACTACCCGTGCTGGTACGGCACCTGTCAGTACACCTCGGCCCGGCTGAACACCTCGGGCACGTTCACCGCGCAGTACGGGCACGTCGAGGCCCGGATGAAGATCCCGCGGGGGCAGGGCATGTGGCCCGCGTTCTGGATGCTCGGCACCCCGGTCAACTGGCCGGATTCGGGCGAGATCGACATCATGGAGAACGTCGGCTTTGAACCGTCGACCGTGCACGGCACCATCCACGGACCGGGCTACTCCGGTTCCGGCGGCATAGGCGCCGGCTACACGCTCCCGAACGGCCAGGCCTTCGCGGACGCCTTCCACACCTTCGCCGTCGACTGGGCCCCCGACTCGATCACCTGGTCGGTGGACGGCAACGTCTACCAGCGCCGCACGCCCGCCGACCTGGGTGGCAGGACGTGGGTGTTCAACAAGCCCTTCTTCCTCATCCTGAACCTGGCCGTCGGCGGCTACTGGCCCGGCGACCCGGACGGCTCGACCGCCTTCCCGCAGCAACTGGTGGTGGACTCGGTGTCGGTCACGACGGGTGACTCGCCGGCCGGCGGGACGATCCGGGGCCTGGCCGGCAAGTGCGTGGACGTGGCCGGGGCCGGCTCCGCCAACGGCACGCCCGTACAGCTCTACGACTGCAACGGCACCGCGGCCCAGCGGTGGACGGTCGGCTCGGACGGCACACTGCGCGCGCTCGGCAAGTGCCTCGACGTCACGGACAACCGCACCGCGGACGGCTCCACGGTGCAACTGTGGGACTGTACGGGCGGCCCGAACCAGAAGTGGGCCGTCAGCGCGGCGCACGACATCGTCAACCCGCAGGCCGACAAGTGCCTGGACGTGACCGGCGGCTCCTCCGCCAACGGCACCCGGCTGCAGCTCTGGACCTGCACGGGCGCCGCGAACCAGAAGTGGACGGTCGGTTGAACCACCCGGCCCCCGTCACGCGACCGGACCTCCCGTGACAGCGTGGCCCGCCCGGACACCCCGGGCGGGTCTGGGGGAGCTGCCGCACCAGTAAGAACATGCCGGTGGCGATCACCAGCCCGAA
>NZ_JBSFNN010000122.1:0-13451 GCF_053587115.1 Streptomyces sp. NPDC003697 | reverse complement strand
GATCCTCGAACCCCTGGGCACGGCACCGGCGTTCCTGGGTGACACGGCCTCCGGCCGACCCCGGGCACGGGGCGCGGGCCGCCGCCACGGCTGCGGTCGCCCCGAGGCCTCGTCCGCACGAGGCGAGCGGCCGACTCCCGTGACCACGGCGTCAGCGGCACGGCCCGCTTCCCCTCCCAACGGGCACACCTGTCACCCGTGCGAGGGCTTCCCCGCCCGTCCACCGGGCCGCCGCCGCCCCGAACCAGCAGAGTGTGCCGCGTGCATCGAACGACGACCACCGCTACGCTCCTGGTCACCGCGGCCGTCTCGGCCCTCACCGGCTGCGTCGAAGTCCACCGCCCGCCCGCCGCCGGTCCCCCGGCCGCACATGCCCGGACCGCCGGGCCACGCCCCGACGGCAGTGCCCTGCCGCGCGACGTGCAGGCCTCGGCCCAGGAGGCACTGGAGCGCGTCGGGCCGCGCCGCACCCCGGAGAAGACCACACACCCCCGCCCCACGGCGGCCCGCGATGAGGCCCGGAACCGCCACGGGCAGTCGTCGGCGCAGTCCTCCACCCGGCCACGGCCGCAACCGGCGCCCCGTCCGCCGCGGCGGGCACGGCCACCGCGCACCGACGTCCCGGCCGCTCCCCCGGCGGCGCCGAAGAACCTGGACGTGTGCGCCCTCGGCCGGCACTACGGCCACTGGCCGGCCGACAGCCCCCAGGCGAGGATCTGCCGGCAGGCGTACGGCCGGTGATCGGCGGGGCCCACGGCCGGTCACCGGGGACGGGTGACCGCCGGGCACCGGGCACTGGCCGGTCATCGGGCAGGCGTAGGGCCGGTGATCAGGAACCTCCCGCGGCCGGTCACCGGACACCACCCACGGTCGGTCGCCGGGCAGCAGGCATACGGCCACCGCCCCGCGGGCGGGCGGCCCCGCTGCCGCCGGCAGGGGTCCTCCCTTCGCGGGCGAGCCGGCGGGCGGGCAGGCGACGCCCGCCGGTCCGTACGACAGACCCACGCCCCGCGCGCCGGAGTCACCGGCCGGCCCGGGTCAGTCCCCGAGTCTCAGCCCCAGCCGGTGGATCGCCGCCCGCACCCCGTCGCCGTACTCGTCGTCACCGAGGGCTTCCGCCGCGCCGCGGGCGCGGCGGAGATGCGTGCGGGCGGCCTCCGAGCGGCCGAGCTTCACGTAGTCGGCGGCAAGGTTGAGGTGGAGGGACGGATACAGTGCCCGGGCCGCGAGCGTTCCCTGGTGCTCGGCGAGCCGGTCGTCCGTGAGCTCCTTGGCGGCCGACAGCGCTCTGAGGTCCCAGGCCAGTTCCTCCGCGGGGTCGTCCTGGGTGTCGGCCATGTAGTGGGCCAGCGTGCAGCGGTGCAGCGGGTCGCCGGTCTCACCGATCTCCGCCCACAGCTCCAGGAACCGGTCCCGGGCCTCCTCGCGGTCCCCTGCGTGATGCAGCATGACGCCCTGCCCGATCCGCGTCATGACGGCTTCCGGCGCCGCCTGTTCCTGTCGCTCCACCACCACGTCCTCCAGCCCTGGCCCCGGCCCGACTCCCCCTGACGCTAGCCTCCCGCACCGCGGATCCCGGTCAGGCGGCCCCGTGCGCACCGGCCGTACCGTCGCGGGCCCCGGGTTTCCGCCGGGCAGCGACCACGTGGGGGGCCGGGGCCGCGCACCGTCCGCAGCCCGCGCACCGGCCGGCATCCCGGCCGGCTCGCACAGACCTCACCCGACTGCCGGGCCGGCGCGGCACCGGGCACCGGCCGGCCCCCGCAATCCGATCCGGCCGGATCGCCGGCCCGGCCCCCGCAGTCCGAGCCGACCGATCACCAGCCCGCCCCGCCGCACCCCGGCGGACCGGGGACGGCAGATGCTCCCCCGCGTCAGCCCAGGTTCGGGATCGTCCAGTCGATCGGCTCGTGTCCCTGCTGCGCCACCGCCGCGTTGATCTGGGTGAACGGACGGGAGCCGAAGAACTTCCTGGCCGACAGCGGGGAGGGGTGCGCCCCCTTGACCACCGTGTGCCGGGTCTCGTCGATCAGCGGCAGCTTCTTCTGCGCGTAGTTGCCCCAGAGCACGAACACCGCCGGGTCGGGCCGGCCGGCGACGGCCCGTATCACCGCGTCGGTGAACTTCTCCCAGCCGCGTCCCTTGTGCGAGTTGGCCTCACCGCCGCGCACCGTGAGCACCGCGTTGAGCAGGAGCACGCCCTGCCGGGCCCACGGCATGAGGTAGCCGTTGTCCGGGACGGGCGTGCCCAGTTCCTCGTGCATCTCCTTGTAGATGTTGCGCAGCGACGGGGGGATCCGCACACCCGGGCGGACCGAGAAGCACAGACCGTGGCCCTGCCCCTCGCCGTGGTAGGGATCCTGCCCGAGGATCATCACCTTGACCTGGTCGTACGGCGTGGCGTCCAGCGCCGCGAAGACCTCCTCGCGCGGCGGGTAGACGGGACCCCTCGCCCGCTCCTCCTCGACGAACTCGGTCAGCTCCTTGAAGTAGGGCTGCTGCAGCTCGTCACCCAGAACCCCGCGCCAGGACTCGGGCAGCATGGCGATGTCGGTCACGTAAACGTCCTTACGATGTGCGGTCGTCTTCCAGGCCTCAGAACCTACCGGCGACCACTGACATTGATACTCGTACGCGGGTTCCGGCGGTCTACCAGCTGGTCTTCCGGGACAGTTCCCACATCATCATGATCGTCGACGGGTCGAGCGCGCGCTCACCGCCGGAGATGTCCTCGCTGGCGGCCACGTACTGCTTGCCCTGCCACAGCGGCAGCAGCCGCGCGTCGTTCACCAGGACCTGCTGCGCCTCCTCGAACTCCTTCACCACGCTGGCGCGGTCGCTCGCGCCGCGCGACTTGGGCAGCAGGTCCTTGGTGATCTCGGGCACCGGGTAGGGCGTGCCGAGCGCGTTCTGCTCGCCGACGAACGGCGCGATGAAGTTGTCGGGGTCGGGGAAGTCCGGGAACCAGCCGCGTCCGAACACCGGGTACTCGCCCTTCTGGTAGCCCGTGACGTACGTCTTCCAGGGACGGCTCTTCAGGGTGATCGTGAACAGTCCCGACTCCTCGAGCTGGCTCTTCAGCACCTGGAACTGCCTGGCGGTCTCCGAGCCGTAGCGGTCGGTGGTGTACCAGAGGGTGAGCGGGACCGGCTTGGTGATGCCGGCCTTGGTGAGGATCTTCCGGGCCTTGTCGGTGCTGGGGTCACCGAAGTCGTCGAAGAAGCCGGTGGTGTGCCCGGTCAGCCCCTTGGGGACCATGGAGTACAGCGGGTCGACGGTGTCCTTGTAGACCTCGTGCGCGATCGCCGCCCGGTCGACGACCTGGGCGACGGCCTTGCGGACGGCGGTCTTGCCCGCCCAGGAGTCCTTGGGGTTGAAGACCAGGTAGCTGATGTCGGTGCCGGCGCCCTCGACCAGCTCGAGGTCGGTGGAGTCGTGGCGCTGCAGGTCGATGATGTCGTCGGCGGCCAGGCCGCGGTAGGTGACGTCGATCTGCCGGTCCTTGAGCGCCTTGACCATGGCGGACGATTCCTGGAAGTAGCGGATGGTCACCGCATCGTTTCTGCGGTGGGCGAAGCCCTTGTACCGGTCGTTCTTGACCAGTTCGGCCCTCTTGCCGTCCTGATACGACCGCAGGACGTACGGACCCGATCCGACGACCTTGTTGTCCTTGCGCAGGGACCGGGCGGGGTAGTCGTCGGGGTCGACGATCGACATGGCGGGGGTGGCGAGCACGAACGGGAAGGTGGCGTCCGGCTTGTTGAGGTGGAAGACGATCTCCCGGTCGCCGATCGCCTGCACCCGTTCCAGACTGCCGAGCAGTCCCGCCGGGCCGCCGGGGAGGTTGATGGTCCTGATGCGGTCGATGGAGTGCTTGACCGCCTGCGCGTCCAGCGCGTCCCCGTCGGCGAACGTCATGCCCGACCGCAGCTCGCAGCGGTAAGTGGTGTTGGTGGTGTCGGTGAACTTGCAGCTCTCGGCCGCGTCCGGCTGGGGCGTGGTCGCGCCGTTCGGGTAGGCGAGCAGCGTCTGGTAGATGTTGCGGAACAGCTCCCAGGAGCCGTCCCAGGAGGCGGCCGGGTCCAGCGTGCTGGGGGCACTCGTGGTGCCCACGGCGATCGGCCCTTGCGCCGCGGCGTCGTCGTCGGAGAAGACGCCGCATCCGGCCACCAGGGATATGGAGGCGATCACCACCGCCGGCCGAAGACACTTGTTCCGCTTGAACACGCGCACGCTCCTCGATCCGCCATACCAAGGGTCGGCAGACCATACCGCAGCGTGACGTTCGCTCAACCCTTTCGGACAAGGCTTGATCGGCGCGTTATTGACTACGTTGTCATCCGCCTCCGCGCGGGCGTCCGGAGCTGACACGGGCGCCGTTTCCGTCAAGGGAGGGGCTGCCAGGAACCCCTCCCCGGAACGGATACGACGCCCGCGCGTTCGTTCAGCTCACTCCGGCGTTCAGGAAGATGCCGCCGTCGACGACGAGCGTCTGACCGGTGACCCAGTCGGACTGCTCCGAGGTGAGGAAGGCGGCCGCGCCGCCGATGTCGGAGGGCACGCCGAGCCGGCCCAGCGGGTAGGCCGCCGCCGCCTCCTCCTCCCGGCCCTCGTACAGGGCCTGGGCGAACTTGGTCTTCACCACGGCCGGGGCTATCGCGTTCACCCGCACGCCGGGCGCGAACTCGTGCGCCAGCTGCTGGGTCAGGTTGATCATCGCCGCCTTGCTGACGCCGTAGGCGCCGATGAAGGGCGAGGGGGCGAGACCCGCGACGGAGGCGATGTTGACGATGGCGCCGCCGTTGTCCTTCTGCCAGGCGTGCCAGGTGCGCTGGGCGAAGCCGAGCGCGGAGACGACGTTGGTCTCGAAGACCTTGCGCGCCACGTCGAGGTCGAGGTCGGCTATCGGCCCGAACACCGGGTTGGTCCCGGCGTTGTTGACGAGGTAGTCGACGCGGCCGAAGGCCTCCATCACGCGCTCGACGGTCTCGGCCTGGTGGGCCTCGTCGTGGGCCTTGCCCGCGACGCCGATGACCCGGTCGGCGCCGAGTTTCTCGACGGCCTCCTTCAGGGCCTCCTCGTTGCGGCCGGTGATGCAGACCCGGTCGCCGCGGGCCACCAGGGCCTCGGCGACGCCGTAGCCGATGCCGCGGCTCGCGCCGGTGACGAGAGCGACCTTGCCGGAGAGTTCCACGGAAGTCATGTCCTTCTTTTCCCCGGCCCTAGTTGAGCGGTCCGCCGGCGACGTACAGCACCTGGCCGGAGACAAAGCCGGCCGCCTCGCCCGTGAAGAAGGCGACCGCGTTGGCGATGTCCTCCGGCTCGCCGACGCGCTGCACCGGGATCTGGGTGGCGGCGGCGGCCTTGAAGTCCTCGAAGCCCATGCCGACGCGCTCCGCGGTGGCCTTGGTCATCTCGGTGGCGATGAAGCCGGGCGCGACGGAGTTGGCGGTGATGCCGAACTTGCCGAGCTCCTTGGCGAGGGTCTTGGTGAAGCCCTGCAGACCCGCCTTGGCGGCCGAGTAGTTGACCTGGCCGCGGTTGCCGAGGGCGGAGGACGAGGAGAGGTTGACGATGCGGCCGAAGCCGGCGTCCACCATGTGCTTCTGGCAGGCCTTGGTCATCAGGAACGAGCCGCGCAGGTGCACGTTCATGACGGTGTCCCAGTCGGAGACGCTCATCTTGAACAGCAGGTTGTCGCGGAGCACGCCCGCGTTGTTGACCAGGATCGTCGGCGCGCCGAGTTCCTCGGCGATCCGCGCCACGGCCGCCTCGACCTGTGCCTCGTCCGAGACGTCGGCGCCGACCGCGATGGCCCTGCCGCCGGCCGCGGTGATCTTCTCCACGGTGTCCTTGCAGGCGGCCTCGTCGAGGTCGATCACGGCGACCGCGCGGCCCTCGGCGGCCAGTCGTACGGCGGTGGCGGCACCGATGCCGCGCGCGGCACCGGTGACGACGGCTACCCGCTGCTCAGTGGTGGACATTGCTGCTTCTCCTCGCCCTTGGAAAGCCTGGAACACCTTCGGAACTCTGCGGCTCCCACGGTACGCCCGTCAGGTGAGCGACCGCTTAGTACCTTCAGTAGACGTGACGCTAGAAGCCCTGGCACCCGGTGTCAACGGCGCACCGGGTGCATGTGATCCATTACCTCACCAGGAGGTCCAGCAACCGCTGTGTCTCCGCGGCCGGGTCGGCGGTCAGCCCGGTGTGCACGGGCCCCGGCTGGACGATCGCGGAGCGGGGCGCGATCAGCCAGCGGAAACGGCGTCCGGGGTCGTCCAGGCCGGCCCGGCCGGCGGCCGGTCCCCCGGCGCACACGCCCTCGACGGCCCGCAGCGCGGCCCGCACCCCCGCCACGTCCGCCGCAGGGTCGAGAGCCAGCAACCGGTCCTCGTCCAGGTGCGTGCGGGCGCCGACGTAACCCCGGGCACGGCAGTAGACGAGCACGCCGGCGTTGATGCGCTCACCGCGCTCGACGCGCGGCACCACCCGCAGCAGGGCGTACTCGAAGACCTCGCGATCGCCCCGCGGACCGCCCCTGATGATGTGGCGGTCGGTCACGACGCCTCCCGCGATGATGCGGCTGTCGCCGCCGCGGCCCGTGCCACCGGTGCTCCGGTCGCTCATGCCGCCCCCTCGATGCCCTGGATGCGGTCGTGCACGACGGCGGCCCGTGCGAGCAGCGGCCGCGCGTAGGCCCGCCGCAGGTCGTCGGGGGTGTCGAAGCCCGGTTCGCCGGTGATCCAGGCGTCGGGGATCTCCGCGGTCACCTCCGCGAGCAGGTCGTCGGTGACCAGTGGCGCGAGCCGGGCGGCGGCCGCGGCGACGTCCGGTGCGAACGGCGCGAGGACGTGCTCCGAGGCGTCGTACGGCCGGGCGGCCGAGGCCTCGGCGCCGGGCCAGTTGTGGTGCCAGATCATGGTGGCGCCGTGGTCGATGAGCCACAGCTCACCCTGCCATCTGAGCAGGTTGGGGTTGCGCCAGGAGCGGTCCACGTTGTTCACCAGCGCGTCGAACCAGACGATCCGCCCGGCCTCCTCGGAGTCCACCGGGAAGGCGAGCGGGTCGAAGCCGAGCGCGCCGGAGAGGAAGTCCATGCCGAGGTTGGTGCCGCCGCTGGACCTGAGCAGCTCCTGCACCTCCGGGTCGGGTTCGCCGAGCCCCAGCACCGGGTCGAGGCGGACCGTCACCAGCCGCGGCACCCGCAGGCCCAGCCGCCGGGCCAGTTCGCCGCAGACCACCTCGGCGACCAGCGTCTTGCGGCCCTGGCCGGCACCGGTGAACTTGACGACGTACGTCCCGAAGTCGTCGGCCTCGACGAGCCCCGGCAGCGAGCCGCCCTCACGCAGGGGCGTGATGTAGCGGGTGGCGATGACTTCCTTCAGCATCGCCCCAGGCTACTGGGACGTTCACCCGCCACGGACGCGGCCCGGCCACCGCCTCCCGGGCCCGGCGGACCCCGCAGGGGCCGGCATCCCGGCCGTCTGAACGCCGGGCGTCCGGCGGCCGTACCCCAGTGCGGATCGAGGGAACTCGCGGAAGGGAACGCCAGCATGACCAGCGAATCGTTTCAGCCCCTGGAGGGACCGGCCCGCCGTACCGTCGTGGCGGCGGTGGGCGCGGCGGGGCTCGCCGTCGCGCTGACCGCGTGCGGATCCGACGACAAGGCGTCCGGCGCCTCGAACGCCGAAGGGAAGGACCGGGCCGGCAGCGGTGGTTCGGCCGGCGCGGTGCTCGCCAGGACGGCCGACATCCCGGAGGGCGGCGGCAAGGTCTTCGGCGACCACGGGGTGGTCGTCACCCAGCCGGCGAAGGGGGAGTTCAAGGCGTTCTCGTCCCGGTGCACCCACCAGGGCTGCGCGGTGAACAAGATCGCGAACGGCGTGATCGGCTGTCCCTGCCACAACAGCGAGTTCTCCGCCGTCGACGGCAGCGTGAAGAAGGGCCCGGCGACGCAGCCGCTGCCCGCGAAGGACATCACCGTCTCGGGGGACCAGATCATGCTGGCCTGACCTGCGCGGGCGTCCGCCCGGCCGGGCGGACGCCGCCGGACACGGCGACCGGGTGGACGCCGCCCCAACGGCGGACGGCGTCGGCCGGAGCGGGCGGGCACGCGGCCGGGCCGACACCGACCGCCGCCATGCCGGAGGATGGCTGCCCGGAGACGACATGAGGGAAAGAGGGGGCCGCATGACCGCGACTCAGCGCCGGGGCCGGAAGATCATGATGACACCCGGCGAACTGGACGAGTTCCTCACCGCACAGCGCACCTGCCGGGTCGCCACGGTGTCGCCCGACGGGGCCCCGCACGTGAGTGCCCTGTGGTTCGCCTGGGACGGGGTCTCGCTGTGGCTGTACTCCGTGGTGCGCAGCAGGCGCTGGACCGAGCTGCGCCGCGATCCCCGGGTCGCGATCGTGGTCGACACGGGTGAGGAGTACGACCAGCTGCGCGGCGTCGAACTGTCCGGCACGGCGGAGTTCGTGGGTGAGATCCCGCGGACCGGCGAGCTGCGGGCCGAACTCGACGTGCCCGAGACACTGTTCGCCCGCAAGTACTTCGACCTGGACGAGCTGCCGCACGACGGCCGGCACGCCTGGGTCAGACTGACGCCCGAGAAGACCGTCTCCTGGGACTTCCGCAAGCTGGGTTAGCCGGCGCGACCGCTCCCGCGGTGACCCGCCGCCACGGGGCCCGGCGACCCGGAGCGCCGCCCGGTGCCGGGCGACCGTCCGCCCGGCAGACCGGTCGCCCCCGAAAGCGGCCGTGGGGTCCCTCGGCGATCGCCAGGCGCCCGGGGAGGCGGTCGTCAGGCGGCCGGGACATGGGTCGTCAGGCGGCCGTCTCCCCGGCCGCCCGCAGGGCGTCGACGGCGGCGCGGATCGAGGGCCGGCGGTCGGCGTCCGCCCGCCACACGGCGTAGACGTGCCGCCGGACCGCCTGCCGCACGGGGACGGTCCGCACGCCGGCGGGCAGCGGTCCGCGCCCGAGACGCGGAGCCACGCAGACACCGTGGCCGGCGGCGACCAGCGCGAGCTGCGTGGCGTGCTCCTCGGCACGGTGGGCGATCCGCGGCTCCACGCCCTTCGAGCGCAGGGTGTCCAGCAGCCACTCGTGGCAGAAATCGTCCTCACGCCACGTGATCCAGTCGTCGTCGGCGAAGTCCTCCAGATCGACCTCGGTGCGGTCCGCGAGCCGGTGGGCGGCGGACAGGGCCACGTCCGCGGCGTCGTCGAGAAGGGGGGCGCGGACGAGCCCGTCGGGCACGGGCAGCGGCTTGTTGTACCAGTCGAGGACGACCGCCAGGTCCACGTCAGCGCGCAGCACGGCGCGCACCGCCGTCACCGCCTCCGTCTCCACGCTGGTGACCCGCAGACCGGGGTGCTCCGCGCGCAGCCGTGCCAGCGCGGTGGGGAAGAGGCCGCGCGCGGCCGTGGGGAATGCGCCCAGCCGCAGTTCGCCGACCACCTGACCGCGCTGTGCCTCGAGGTCGGACTGGGCCAGCGCCACCTGCGACAGGATGCGCGCCGCGTGCTCGGCGAGCAGCCGTCCCGCGTCGGTGAGCCGCACCCCCCGGCCGTTCCGGGTGAGGAGCTGCTGGCCCACCTCCCGCTCCAGCTTCGTCATCTGCTGCGAGACGGCCGACGTCGTGACGTGCAGGCCCTCGGCCGCGCCGCTGACCGAGCCGTGCCGGGCGAGGGCGTCCAGGGTGCGCAGGCGCTCCAGGTTCAACATGTAAGGGATGCTACGCGGTACCGGGCGCGAATTCTCGATTGTGCTAAGAGGTCGCCGGAGGGCATGGTGGGCACCATGACGACCGTGACCGCCGCGTCCCAGCAGAACTTCCCGCCGCCCGCCGGACCCGCCCGCCGCCAGGCGCACTGGCGCGTCCGCTTCGCCTTCCTCTCCCTGGTCTGGGGTTTCAGCTTCCTGTTCATCAAGGTCGGCACGCAGAGCTACGCGCCGTTCCAGGTCACGCTCGGGAGGCTGGTGTTCGGCACGGCGGTGCTCGCGGTGGTCATGGCGGTGAAGCGGGAGCGTCTGCCACGCGGTGTACGGACGTGGGCTCATCTGGCGGTCGCGGGCTTCTTCCTCAACGCGCTGCCGTTCTCGCTCTTCGCGTACTCGGAACTGACGATCCCGTCGACGCTCGCCGGGATCTGCAACGCGACCTCGCCGCTGTGGGGCATGGGCCTGTCGCTCGTGGCCCTCTCGGAGGACCGCCCGACCCGGGTGCGGGTCGCGGGTCTCGGGCTGGGCTTCCTCGGGGTGCTCACGGTCCTGGGTGCCTGGCAGGGCTTCGCGGGGCTGGACGCCACCGGCACGGCGATGGCCCTGCTGGCCTCGCTGAGCTACCCGGTCGGCTGGATCTACGTCCGCCGCACCCTGGCGGGCTCCTCCGCGTCGCACCTGTCCCTGACCGGCGGGCAGCTGCTGCTGGCCACGCTCCAACTGGCGGTCGTCACCCCGGTGTTCACAGACCTCCCCGGCCGGCTGTCCGTCCTGCCGCTGCTCGCGATCGCCGCTCTGGGCGCCCTCGGCACGGGTCTGGCGATGCTCGTCCAGTACGGCCTGGTCGCCGAGGTCGGTCCGACGACGGCCCAGATGGTCACGTACTTCGTTCCGGTCATCGCCACGGCCGCGGGCGTCGCGCTCCTCGACGAGAACCTGACCTGGTCGACTCCGGTCGGAGCAGTGATCGTATTGGCCGGCGCGGCCCTGACCCAGGCCGGTCCGAAGCGCCGGGCCGGGACCACCGCGACCAGGCCCGCGAGCGCCGCGCCGGGAGCGGCGTCCGCGGACGGGGCCGGGCCGGGCACGGCCGCCTGCGAGGCGGCCGCGGCACCGGCTCCCGCCCTCCCCGCGGACGACGCCCCGCCGGCGCGCTCCGAGCCGGCGGCCACGGCCTAACGGGCGGCGGAGCCCGGCAGCCGGGCGCGCCGAGAAAGGCGCCGCCGCACCGGCCGGGCGGACGCCGGTCCCGGCCCCGCCGCCAGGCGCCGCGCGCACGTCGGCCGCGCAGGGCACGGGCACGCCGCCGGTGCCGTGCGTGCCGGGCCTCGGGCCTCGGGCCTCGTACCGGATGTACTCGGGGCAGGGCCCGGCACGGCGAGAGCGCGTGCACGGCGTCGCGGGGCAGACGGGAGTTCGACGACGGGGCCTGGTCCCGCAATCCCCGGCGGGCGCACGACGACAGCGACGGCACCTCGCCGCGTTGTCGGATCGCCCGAATACGCCCGGTACGCGAACGACCCTCCGCCGTGCGACGCACCGCATCCGACGCCGCGCGCCGATCCACCGCGGATCACGGGACAGCCCTCAGGCGTAGCTCCTGGCCGGCGCCGGCCACAGGGCCGCGGCCACCGCGTCGGCCAGACGGCCGGTCTCCTCCTCGGCGAGGGTCGAGACGGTGATGCGGATGCCGGGGGGCGCGCTCCTGCGGAAGCGGGCTCCCGGGGCGACGGCCCAGCCGGCGTGCAGCAGCCGGGCCACCACGCCGGTCTCGTCCGGCACCGGCACCCACACGTTCAGCCCGCTGCACCCGTGGGCGACGACCCCGCGCCGGGCCAGCGCGCCGATCAGCAGGTCGCGCCGCGCCCCGTACGCGGCCGCCACAGCGCGCGGGTCCAGGCCGCCGTCCTCCCACAGCCGTACCACGGCCCGCTGCACCAGCCGGCTCACCCAGCCGGGACCGAGCCGCTGCCGGCCGCGGACCCGGTCGACCGTGACGGTGTCCCCGGTGAGCACGGCCAGACGCAGATCGGGTCCGTAGGCCTTGGCGACCGAGCGCACCAGGGCCCAGTGCCGGGTCGCACCGGCGAGGGCGTGCAGGGGCAGGTCGACGATTCCGTGGCCGTGGTCGTCCTCGATCAGCAGGGTCTCCGGGTGCGCCCGGAGGACGCTGCGCAGGGCCCGCGCACGTGGCGCGCTCACCGCGGCGCCGGTCGGGTTCTGGGCCCGGGCCGTGACGATCAGAGCCCGGGCGCCGTCCTCCAGGACGCGCCGCACGTCGTCGGGCAACGGCCCCTCGTCGTCGACGCCCACCGGAGCCGTGCGCAGCCCGAGCGCGGGCACGAGGTCGAGCACGTTCCCCCACCCCGGGTCCTCGACGGCGACCGTGTCCCCGGGCCTCAGGTGGGCGGCGAGGACGCGTTCCACGCCGTCCAGCGCTCCGGACAGCACGGCGAGCGGCCCGTCGGGGACCCCGTCGGCGTCCAGCCGGTGCCGGGCGACGCGTTCCAGCTCGGGCTCGACGGCGACGTCCCCGTAGAGCACCGGCGCCCGGTCGCCCTGCGCGGCGGCCGCCGCGAACGCCGGCGCCAGGGGCGGCAGCAGCGCAGGGTCCGGGTTGCCGTTCGCCACGTCCCGCACGCCCTCGGGAACGTCCACGCGGATGTGGTCCCGTCCGGTCGTCGCGGGCGCGGGCCGCACCCTGCTCCCGCGCCGTCCGGCGGTCTCGATGACCCCCCGGTCGCGCAGGACGCGGTACGCGGCCGCGACGGTGTTGGGATTGACGCCGAGTTCGGCGGCCAACTCCCGCATGGGTGGCAGCGGTTGCCCGGGAGACAGCTCGCCGGCCCCCACCGCGCGCTCGACGCTCGCCGCGATGTCCGCTGCGCGCCTGCCCTTGATCCGATATTCTCCTAGCACAAACAACATTATGCACTAGTGCAATGGAGGCGCCATGCAGGGGACCCCACAGCCGACGTCGGAACCCACCGCCTACACCCCGACCGACCGCACCGTTCCCACCCGCTCGGCGCAACGGGCGTCCTACGACAGGGAACTGGTGCACGCGATACTCGACGAGGGCTACGTCTGCCATCTCGGCTTCGTGCGCGACGGCGCCCCGGTGGTGCTGCCCACGCTGTACGGCCGGGTCGGCGAGCGGCTCTACGTGCACGGTTCGACGGGGTCGCGCCCACTGCGGATGACCGGTCAGGCCGACCCCGGCCTCGCGGTCTGCCTGACGGTCACCCATGTCGACGGCCTGGTGCTGGCCCGGTCCGCCTTCCATCACTCGATCAACTACCGCTCCGTGGTGGTGCACGGCATCGCGCACCAGGTCACCGACCCCGACGAGCGCCGGACGGCTCTCGACGCGCTCGTCGACCATGTGGTGCCCGGGCGGTCGGCCGACTCCCGGCCCGCCAGCACCAAGGAGCTGGCCGCGACGGCGGTGATCCGCCTCGATCTGGAGGAGGTGTCCGCGAAGGTCCGCACCGGTGGTGTGAACGACGAGCCCGAGGACCTCGCCCTCCCCCACTGGGCCGGCGTGATCCCGGTCGGCCGGCGGTACGGCACTCCGCTCGCCGACACCGCCCTCGCGCCCGGCACCGAACTGCCGGGGTACCTGACGGCCCTGTGACGTCGGCCTCGCCGCCGGGGCCCTGGCCGGAACCCGCCGGGGCGGCGGGGACAGCACCGGCCGGCCCCGGCGGCCGCCCGGGGT
>NZ_JBSFNN010000121.1:0-13816 GCF_053587115.1 Streptomyces sp. NPDC003697 | reverse complement strand
CCGACCGCCGACCGCCGACCGCCGACCGCCGACCGCCGACCGCCGACCGCCGACCGCCGACCGCCGACCGCCGACCGCCGACCGCCGACCGCCGACCGCCGAACCGGCCCGTGGCAGGCTGTCCGCCGAGCCGTGGGCCGGTGCTCACAGCAGGCCGACGAAGGCCGCTCCGGCGTCCCGCAGCCGCTCGTGCAGTCCCCGGAACACGGCGGCGGAGCGGGCGCCGGGCCAGCCCTCGGGCAGCAGCCGGGTGGGCAGTCCGGGGTCGGTGTAGGGCAGATGGCGCCAGGAGTCCAGGGCCAGGAGGTAGTCGCGGTACGCCTCCTCGGGCGGGGTGTCGGAGCGTCGCTCCCAGGCCCGCAGCACGCCCGCGTGCCGGTCCAGGAACGCCTCGTGCTCCTTGGCGATCCCGGCCAGGTCCCACCAGCGCGCCACCGCCTCGGCGGTCGGCGCGAACCCCAGGTGCTCACCGCGGAAGAGGTCCACGTACGCGTCCAGACCCAGCCGTTCGAGCGTGTGCCGGGCCTCCTCGTACAGGCGGGCCGGGGCCACCCACACCCCGGGCGCCGCCGTGCCGAAGCCCAGCCCGGCCAGCCGGGAGCGCAGCACGTGCCGCTTCTGCCGCTCCGACTCCGGCACGGAGAACACGGCGAGCACCCAGCCCTCGTCCGGCGGCGGCTCCGTGGCGTAGATGCGGCGGTCGCCGTCGTCCAGCAGCTGCCGCGCCTGGGGCGACAGCTCGTAGCCGGCCGCTCCGCGCGCCGTACGGGCGGGCGCCAGCAGCCCGCGCCGCTTCAGCCGGGACACCGACGAGCGCACCGAGGGCGCGTCCACCCCGACCGCGGCCAGCAGCCGGATCAGATCCGCCACGGGCACCGGCCCCGGCACGAAGCGGCCGTACGCCCCGTACAGGGTGACGATCAGGGACCTCGGGGCATGCTGCACGTGCTGCTCGGACACGTCGATCATGTTAGTTCGTCGGCATCGGTGCTGGTCACCTCAGGTGCGCAGGCGGAACCGCTGGAGCTTGCCGGTGGCCGTACGCGGCAGCGCGTCCACGAAGACGATCTCGCGCGGGCACTTGTACGGCGCCAGTTCGCCCCGCACGAAGGAGCGCAGCGCCTCCGCGTCCCGTGCCGCGCCCTCCCGCAGGACGGCGTACGCCACCACGACCCGCCCGCGGGTCTCGTCGGGCCGTCCGACGACGGCGGCCTCGACGACGTCCGGATGGCGCAGCAGCGCCTCCTCGACCTCGGGCCCCGCGACGTTGTACCCGGACGAGATGATCATGTCGTCGGCGCGGGCCACGTAGCGGAAGTGGCCGTCCGGCTCGCGGACGTAGGTGTCCCCCGTGACGTTCCAGCCGCCGCGCACGTAGTCGCGCTGCCGCGGGTCGTCGAGATACCGGCAGCCGACGGGGCCGCGCACGGCGAGCAGACCCGGCTGCCCGTCGGGCACCGGATCGCCGTGCTCGTCCTGCACGCGGGCCTCCCACCCCGGCACCGGCACCCCCGTGGTCCCGGGCCGCGCGTCCTCGTCGGCGGCGGAGATGAAGATGTGCAGCAGCTCGGTCGCGCCGATGCCGTTGATGAGGCGCAGCCCGGTGCGCTCCTGCCAGGCGTGCCAGGTGGCGGCGGGCAGGTTCTCGCCGGCGGAGACGCACCGTCGGAGCGACGAGACGTCGTGGGAGCCGAGCCCGTCGAGCATCGCGCGGTAGGCGGTGGGCGCCGTGAACAGCACGGAGACACGGTGCTCGGCTATCGCCGGCAACAACTGCCGCGGACCGGCCTGTTCCAGCAGCAGCGCGCTGGCCCCCGCGCGCAGCGGGAAGACCAGCAGTCCGCCGAGGCCGAAGGTGAAACCGAGCGGGGGACTGCCCGCGAAGACGTCGTCCGGGCGTGGCCGCAGCACGTGCCGGGAGAAGGTGTCGGCTATCGCGAGCACGTCGCGGTGGAAGTGCACGCAGCCCTTGGGGCGGCCCGTGGTGCCCGAGGTGAACGCGATCAGGGCCACGTCGTCGGCCGCGGTGTCGACGGCGGGGTAGGGGAGTCCGGGCGCCGGGCGGCCGCCGAGGTCGCCGGGTCCGTCGCCGCCGTAGGTGATGACGCGCAGCCCCGGCACCTCCGCCTTCGCCAGGTCGTCCAGGGAGCGGATGTCGCACAGGGCGTGCCTTACCCGGGCGATCGCGCAGATCGTGCGCAGTTCGTGCGGCCGCTGCTGGGCCAGCACGGTCACGGCGACGGCGCCCGCCTTGAGCACCGCGAGCCAGCAGGCGGCCAGCCACGGCGTGGTGGGGCCGCGCAGCAGCACCCGGTTGCCGGGGACGACGCCGAGGTCGCGGGTGAGGACGTGCGCGGCGTGGTCGACGCGGGCCCGCAGCTCGCCGTAGGTCCAGATCTCGCCCTTGGCCGTACGGAACGCCGGGCGCCCCGGGTCGGTGTGGGCGAGCAGTTCGTCGGCACAGTTCAGCCGGCCCGGCCGCGCCAGCCCCGGGAGGTCGAAGCGGAGTTCGGGCCACTGGTCCGGGGGTGGGAGGTGGTCGCGCGCGAAGGTGTCGACGTGGGCCGAGGCCGTCGGCCGTCCGGTGCCGTCCGTGCTGGGGTCCATGGCGGTTCGCCCCCTCGTCGTGGTGGGCTCGCCCCGGGAGCGTATCGTGTTAGTGACGGCAGTCAATGGTGCGCGATATCGTCGCTCAGGTGGCCCCGCCCGGGCCGCCGCGCTGTGTGGGCCGCCCCGCGCGGCGGTGCGGCGCGGGTGGCCCGCGACGCGCGCCGCGGAGTTCGCGACGGGCTCAGGCGGGCCTACGACGGGCTCGCGACGAGCCCAGGGGAGAGAGGACCCGGCCGTGCCCGCATTCCAGCTCGACCCGCGACAGTCCGCCTGGTGCGCCGAACTGCGCGCCCTGGCCGCCGACCGGCTGCGCCCGCTCGCGGAGAAGGGCGAGCCGGGTCGCGTCAACCGTCCGCTCGTCGCCGAACTCGGACGACTCGGCCTGCTGCGGGGGCTGTTCACCTCCGGCGCCCTCGACCTGTGCCTGATGCGGGAGTCCCTCGCCCAGGCCTGCACCGAGGCCGAGACCGCCCTCGCCCTGCAAGGGCTCGGTGCCCACCCCGTCCACGCCCACGGCACCCCCGCCCAGCGGGAGCGCTGGCTGCCGGGCGTCAGCGGAGGGACGACCGTCGCCGCCTTCGCGCTCAGCGAGCCGGGGGCGGGATCGGACGCGGCGGCACTGGCGCTCGCCGCCCGGCCCGACGGTCCCGGCCGCTGGCGGCTCACCGGCGAGAAGTGCTGGATCTCCAACGCTCCCGAGGCCGACGTCTACACCGTCTTCGCGCGCACCGGGCCCGGCGCCGGCGCCCGCGGTGTCACCGCGTTCCTGGTGCCCGCCGGCAGCCCCGGCCTCACCGGGGCCGCGCTCGACATGCTCTCGCCGCACCCCATCGGCAGCCTCGCCTTCGACGGCGTCCCCGTCACCGCGGACGACGTCCTCGGCGAGGTCGGCCGCGGCTTCCGCGTCGCCATGGGCACCCTCAACCTCTTCCGGCCCAGCGTCGGCGCCTTCGCCGTCGGCATGGCGCAGGCCGCGCTCGAGGCGACCCTCGCCCACACCGCCCGACGGGACGCCTTCGGCGGCACGCTGGGCGACCTCCAGGTGGTCGCCCACCGGGTCGCCGAGATGGCGCTGCGCACCGAGGCGGCCCGTCTGATGGTGCACGCGGCGGCGTCGGCGTACGACGCCGGCGCCCCGGACGTCCCCCGGCGCTCCGCCATGGCGAAACTGCTCGCCACCGAGACCGCGCAGTACGTCGTCGACGCCGCCGTCCAGTTGCACGGCGCCCGCGCCCTGCGCCGCGGCCACCTGCTCGAGCACCTCTACCGCGAGGTGCGCGCCCCACGGATCTACGAGGGGGCGAGCGAGGTGCAACGGGACATCATCGCCAAGGACTTGTACAGGGACCTGCGTGGCGGGCCACGCGACGAACCGGACGTCACGGTGGAGTCCCGGTGACCGCCGGACGCGGCGCAGGCGGCCCCGTGACCGGTGGAAACGGCGCCGCGGGCCCCGTGACCGGCGGACGCGACGGCGGAGGCCACACGACCGGCGAACGCGACCGTGGCGGCACTGTCACCACTGGACACGACCGTGAGGTCCCCCTGACCACTGGCCGCGACCGTGGAGGCACCGTGACCGCCGGAGGCGACCGCGAAGTTCCCGTGCCCACCGAAGGCGGCGAGACCGGCGGCCGTGCCGTACGCGTCAACCCGCCCGGCCTGTGCCCGCCGAGGGGTTTCTCGCACGCCGTTGTCGCCACCGGCTCCCGCGTGGTGTTCCTGGCGGGCCAGACCGCGCTCGACGCGGACGGCGAGGTGACCGGTGACACCCTGCCCGAGCAGTTCGAACGGGCCCTCGGCAACCTCCTCGCCGCCCTGCGCGCGGCGGGCGGCACCCCCGCGGACCTCGCCCGCGTCACCGTCTACGCCACCGACGTCGCCGCCTACCGCGCCCACGCTCCCGAACTCGGCCGCCTCTGGCGCCGGCTGGCCGGGCGCGACTACCCGGCGATGGCGGTCGTGCAGGTCGTACGCCTGTGGGACGAGCAGGCGATGGTGGAGCTCGACGGATGCGCGGTGCTGCCCTGACGCCTGTTGCCGCGAGCGGCCGTGGGCGGGCCCGGATGTGACGGACCGGCACGGGCCACCGGCAGGGATTGGGCCGGCCGGACGCGAACCGTTCCGCGGACGGCGCAGCGGACCGGCCGCCGACGGGGTGAAGGAGGCCGGTCCCACCGACCGATGTCCGATATGTATAGGTCATCCCGTTCATCGTTCTGGAGGTCTCCCACGCCTGTACGTCTAGCTCTCGGAGTGCTCGGCGCGGCCACCACCGCGGTCCTGCTCGCCGCGCCGGCCTCACCGGCGAGCGCGGACACGTCCGAGATGGTGACCCCCCACCGGCAGCGTCGGCCCCGACGGCACCGTCGTCCTGTCCGGGTCGTACCGCTGCGCCGGCGCCGAGGGACCGCGGTCTTCGTCGGCTTCGCCGTGCGCCAGGGCGCGGCGCCCGGCAGTGAGTGCGTGGGCGGCACCCGGGTCGTGTGCGACGGCGTCGAGCGCCGCTGGATCACCAGCGGCAGGCTCTCGTCGGTCCCGGCGCGGCCCGGTACCGTCCGGGTGCAGGCGACGCTGATGGAACTGCGCCCGCAGGGCGGTCTTCCGCTGCCCTACGTCCACACGGTGCGGGCTCAGGACGTCACCCTCTACGGGTCCTGAGCCGCGAGATCCACGGGTTCCGGCCGCGACTCCTCCCGCACGGCCCGAGCAGGCCGGGCACACCGGCGGACAGGACACGGCAGACCGGCGTCGAGCCGGCACCGGCCGGACGCCGGACCGCCCGAGCCGGCCCGCCCATGACGAACCAGCGGGGTCGTGCCAAGCGCGGCGGCGACAGGAAGGGCTGCTCTGCGCACAAGTACGCCATGTTTGTGAAGATCCTCTGGTGATCTCCAGGAGCGGTAAGGGGTTGCAAGATCTTGTAAGCGGCACCTAAAGTCCTGCCTTGCCGCACCAAAGGTGGTCAGCAGCCAGGCAGGGAACGCGGTTCCGGCGTGCACTGCGTCGCTCACCGAGGCGCCGCTCACCGTCTCCGGCCAGCCAAGGGCGTCCTGTCATCGACCGCACCATCCTCGCCGCGGCGCCGCACGATCGGGTGCTCAGGCGTCTCCCGAAACTCCCCGTCAAGCATGAGTGCCTGTGCTCATGGCTGAGCGCGCCCTCCAGGCCATTGTGAAGATCGCCAACCTGGACGACACGAAGGAACGCCGATGCCGAACCCGCCCCGTCGCCTGGGTGCACCCCTTGTGCTCTCCGCCGGAACGATCCTGGCCGGTCTGTTCAACGCGCCGTAATCATCGGCCGGTTCGCATGCAACCGGAGAGCGCGCGGGCAGCGCCAAGGCGCCTGAGCGGGCGTCCCGTCCATCGCCGGATGGCGCGAGCGCCGCATCAGGCACAAAGATCTCTATGGAGACAACTTCGTAAGTACCCACCGAACCGGCGAACTTGTGGATACTACGCAGTCTGACCGAGTGGAAGGCAGTGCAACTGGCATGAGAAAGCGTCGTTGGTGGGGGGCAAGTGCGGTCGTCGTTGCGGCGGTCGTGAGCGGGACGCTGGTGGTGCAGGGTGTCAACGGCGCATCCGACGACGGCGGGAACGGCGACAGGAGGAACAGGCCGGTACGCGATCAGGTGCGGTCGGCCGCGTTGGCGGTGAGCGGCGACAAGAGGACCGCGTCGCTCGCCCAACGGGACACGGAACGCTTCAGCTTGGTGGGTATCACTTGGCAGAAGCCTGAAGCCGGCCTGGTCGGCAAGGTCGAGGTGCGGACCCGGGCAGTGTCGTCCGGGAAGTGGTCGGGATGGTTGTCCCTCGACAGTGACAGTGGCGCGGGGGAGCGCGGCGCGTCCCGGGGCGGTACCGAGCCGGCGTGGGTCGGGCTCTCCGACGGCGTCGAGGCGCGGGTCGCCGGCAAGGTCACCTCGAAGCTGCCGCAGGGGCTTCGCCTCGACATGATCACGCCCGGCGGCACCGCGAGTGCCGGGAGCGACGCCGAGCCCATCGCTTTCGCTGTGGCCGGTCCTGACGGAACCGAGGAGCCCACCGCTTCCGAATCTCCGACCTCCGACCCGACCGGCGTACCCCCCACCGAGCGCGAGACGCCCGATCCGATCGCCACCGAGCCCTCACCCACGGACTCCGAGTCCGCGCCGGAGTCGCCGTCCGCATCTCCCTCGGCCTCGGAAAGCACGACACCCAGTGAGTCGGCCACGGCGTCCCCCTCCGACTCGCCCTCAGCGTCCGTCCCCATTGCGCCACCCTCCACGGCTCCCCGGCCGCCGATCACTCCCCGATCGGGATGGGGCGCGGACGAGTCGATGAGCCCGGAGCAACCGACGTACATCAGGGACAAGATCAAGGCGGTGGTCGTTCACCACACGGCCTCGACCAACGACTACACCTGCGCCGAGACGCCCTCGATCATCAACGCGATCTACACCTACGACGTGACCACGCTGGGCTGGCGGGACATCGGCTACAACTTCCTGATCGACAAGTGCGGGACGGTCTACGAGGGCCGCAAGGGTGGAGTCGACCTTCCGGTTGTCGGCTCCCACGCCTACGGCTTCAACTCACAGACCACGGGCATAGCGGTCATCGGCACCTACACCGACAGTGCACCCCCGGCGGACGCGATGACCTCGGTGGCCAGGGTCGCCGCCTGGAAGCTGGGTCAGTACGGCGTCACCCCGGACGCGGACATCACGCTCACCACCGCCCTGAGCGGTCAGAACCTCGCCGGCAAGAGCTGGGAGCCAGGCGAACAGATGACCTTCCCGGCGATCCACGGTCACCGCGACGGCTACAACACCCTCTGCCCGGGGGACGCCTTCTACTCCAGCCTCGGCACCATCAGGACCCTGGCCGCAGGTCCCGTCACCGGCCTCACACTCGGCACAGTCACCGGCACCAGCACGGTCGGTACGACCCCCTACACCAACGGCCCCCTGACAGTGGCCTGGTCCGCCACGACCCCGCCGGCACTCATCTCCTCGTACTCCATCCTCGTCGACGGCAAGACGGCCGCCACGCTCGCCGGCACGGCCACCTCTGCCAAGCTCACTCTCGCTCCGGGCACCCACCAGGTGCAGGTCGAGGCCGTCCACCAGTCCGGCCGGACGGTCACCAGCCCCGCGCGGACTGTGGTCGCCGAGACCACTGCACCGACCTTCACCACCAAGCCGAACCTCTCCCTGCGCACAGGCACAGTGGACACTGCGGCCGTACCCCTCACCCTGGGCTGGAAGGCGACCGACAACGTCTCCTTGAAAGAAGTCCGTCTGACCGCACCGCTCGCACCGCTCGCAAAGACATACGGCCCGACGGTGACCAGCGCGGCCCTCACCGCCAAGTCCGCTGTTGCCACGGCATGGTCACTGCGGGCGTACGACACGGTGGGGAACTCCGCCACCGCCTCGGTCTCCGGAAAGCCGGTGATCCTCCAGGAAACCTCGGCCGCGAAGACCGGGACCTGGACTGCCAAGTCGTCCACCAGCTACCTCGGCGGGAAATCCCTCACCAGCAGCAGCAAGAACGCCTCCCTGACCTGGACGTTCACCGGCCGCTCGGTCTCCTGGGCGGTCTCCCGAGCCGCAACCTCCGGACAAGCGGACATCTACGTGGACGGCAAAAGGCTCACCACAGTTGACCTCAAGTCCGCAACGACCGTGTACCGCAACGCGATCTGGTCCACGACCTGGTCCACCAGCGCGAAGCACACCCTCAAGATCGTAGTGAGGGCGACCTCGGGCAGGCCCGCCGTCACCACCGACGGGATCGTCTACCTCACGTAGACCCCAGCGCACCTCGGCACCAAGGCCGCAGATCTCCGCCCCTGTACGTCGGGACCGGTGGGTTGATGTGGATGTCCTCCAGCGGCAGCACGAACACCAGACCGAAAGCGAAGGTGGTTCTCCGTACGTCGTCGGGACCGTCAAAGCTGCCGCGTCCCGGAGTGCTCCAGCACGCTCCCCTCTCCGTTCAAGGCTGCTGTTCGAGGACCTCGTGCAGGGCGTCCAGGCCCTCGCGGTAGATGTCCGTGAAGAGCGCCACGACTTCGTCGTCGCCGGCTCCCTCGGGGACGAAGCGTCCGGACCACTGGACCTCGGCGACATCGCCGTCACCGGTCACCGCGTGCACCCGCAGCGTCGAGAGGTAGTCGACGACGGGGAAGGGTGCCTGCACGATGGTGTAGCTGTAGAACCGCTTGGTGTCGTCGAACTCCACCAGGCGCTCGACGATGACGTCACCGTCCGGGTTCTTCAGCCGCCGCACCCGGCCGCCCTCGGCGAAGGTGCTCTCGGGGATGTACGGCAGCCAGTCGGGAAGGGACCCGAATCCGCCGATCAGCCGCCACACGCGGTCGGGGGAAGCCGGCATGAGCCGACTCACTGACGTCGATGCCATGGTGTTCCTCCAGATCGTTCCGGTCGTCCGTGCCGTGCGGACCGTCGGGAACGGACTCGGACGCACTCGAGCGACGGGCCGGTCGCGGACGGGCCACCGGTTGCGACGCATGAGCCTTGCGGGCCGCGTACGGGCGGTTCAGCTCGGCTGCGCGGTGGGCATGATGGTGACCTGCTGCAGGTTGACGCGCGAGGGAAGAGCGGCCAGGTAGCGGACGACATCGGCGATGTCCTCCGGGATGAGCCACTCCATGCCGCTCTCCTTGGAGTCGGCGAGCCACTGCAGCGAGCCTTCGTCGGTCACGTGGCTCTGCAGTTCGGTGCCGACGATCCCGGGTTCCAGAGCGGACACGCGTACGTTCTTGGGTCCGAGTTCGACGCGCAGATGCCGCGACAGGTGGGTGACGAACGCCTTGGTGCCCGAGTACACCGCGAAGTTCGGGAAGATACTCTGGGCGGCGACCGAGGACATGTTGACGAGATCGGCGACGCCGCCCTTCTGGGCAGCTCTGACGAGCTGAGGCGTGAAGGCGCCGATGACGTTCATCAGCCCGGTGATATTGAGGTCGATCTGCTGCTGCCACTGGTCGGCCGCACGCTCCTCGATGGGAGCGGGAAGCATGACGCCCGCGTTGTTGACGAGCAGGTCGGCGTCGCCGAAATCGTCGGCCACGCGGTCCGCGGCCGACTGGACGGCGGCGGCGTCGGTCACGTCCACCGCGATCGCCAGAGCGCGCCCACCCCTCCTCCCGATGCGGTCGACGAGACTGTCGAGCCGCTCGGCACGGCGTGCGAGGACCGCGACGTGAGCGCCCGTTGCCGCCAGACGTTCGGCGGTGGCCTGGCCGATTCCGCTGGAAGCTCCGGTGACGACCGCAACCCGGCCGTTCAAGGACTGGTCGCTCATGGCGGGTTGAGTGTTCATAGGACACCTTCCGGCATGCAGGAGAGATTCAGCGGCGCACGGAACGCGCGACCTCGGGCCGGAAAATATTCCGGCGCGTCCACGCTTCCGTATCGGGCACCTGGGCGCGTCTTTCCGGCGCAGCCTCAAAGATACTTCAGAAGCGGATTCGGCACCTGCGGACAGGTGACGGGCCAATACCGTTTCCTCCCGGGTGAGTTGGCAGGCGCCGAGCACGCCTATTCATGGGGTCACGGCCGGTGACGCCCTGTCCGGCACGGCGACGGTCCGGTCTTCGGCGGAGTCACCGGAGTTTCCGTCCTGGTAGATGCCGATTACTCCGTCCAGAAACAGGAAGAAATCAAAACCCGACGTTCCGCTATTGTAGAGGATCGGCCCCCGCAATCAATGTGTCGGCGCTTCCGTATTCACGGACCCCGCTCACCTGGTTCTCGGAAAGCATCGGAAAGGCATCCTCCTCCATGCTGACCCCAACAGAACCGTCATCGCTCGTCATGTCATCCGTCTCCCGGGCAGGTCGGTGTACCGGGGTGCCCCGGCTTCCTACGCCCCCAGTGTGCTCCCGCACGGGGAGACGCGGCATCCGGGGCACGAAATCGGAGGCACCGCCCCCCGTAATCGCCGTGCATTCGGAATTCCATACCGACTGCATGGTGGACATCGGCACCCGCGCTCGATCTCGCCGCCATGTTTCACTTGTATGAACACGCCAGATCATTGGACGACAGCGCCTCGTTCGCCACACCTGGATGGCGGCCTCATAGTGCGAGTTGCTCCCGTTCTCCTGCCGCGTTAGCTTGAGTGGGACTGCCTGAAGCCGTCACCTGACGACTCGTCACTCACGCTCACGCCTGCACATAATGAGGAGAAGATTCGTGGCTGATGTTCTTTTCGTGCTGACTGGTGCGAGCTACTGGACACTGCGGGACGGTCACCGCCACCCGACCGGTTATTGGGCCGAGGAGTTCGTGGCCCCTTACAGCGCGTTCACGAGGGCCGGACACAAGGTCACTGTCGCGACGCCGGGAGGGGTCGTCCCCGTCGTGGACACGATGAGCCTGCGACCGAGCATGACCGGCGGGGAGGAGAACTCCCTGGAGCTGGAATCCGCCATCGAGGCGGCCGAGGAACTGCGTCATCCGCTGCGCCTCGACCAGGTCGGCATCGACGACTTCGACGCGGTGTACTACCCCGGTGGACACGGGCCGATGGAGGATCTCTCCTCCGACGCCGACTCCGCCCGGCTGCTGCGCGAGACCCTGGCGTCGGGAAAGCCTCTGGGCATCGTCTGCCACGCTCCGGCGGCGCTCCTCGCCACACGTGACGAGAACGGGACCACGCCCTTCGCCGGTTACCGTGTGGCCGGGTTCAGCAACGAGGAGGAAGCCGGTGTCGGTTTCGCCGACAGGGCCAAGTGGCTGCTCGAGGACGAGCTGAAGAAGCTGCCCACCGAGTACTCGCGGGGCCCGGTGTGGGAGCCGTACACGGTGGTGGACCGCACTCTCTACACGGGTCAGAATCCCGCGTCGTCCGGACCGCTGGCCGAAGAAATGCTCAAGGTTCTCACCTGAGGGTTGCAGTTCTGGAATTCCTCACGATCACGGCGCCGGAAATAGTCCCTTTCCTCAATCGGGACGCGCTGGACGTGGCACTCGGATTCCCAAAAAATCATTCCTGCTCCAAGGGCTGTCCCGCAATCCCCGGCGGGCGCACGACGACAGCTACGGCCCTCGCCGCGTTGTCGGATCGCCCGAATACGCCCACTATGAGGACGACCACAGCCCTTGGAGAGGGGCACAACACCGCGCCGCTCAGATGTCCCGGAACGTCTCGATCTGCGCCCCGACCGAGTTCAGGCGCTCGGCCAGGTCCTCGTAGCCGCGGTTGATGACGTACACGTTCCGCAGCACCGACGTGCCCTCCGCCGCCATCATCGCCAGCAGGACGACCACGGCGGGACGCAGCGCCGGCGGGCACATCATCTCGGCGGCGCGCCAGCGGGTCGGGCCCTCGACCAGTACCCGGTGCGGGTCCAGCAACTGCAGGCGGCCGCCGAGGCGGTTGAGGTCCGTCAGGTAGATCGCGCGGTTGTCGTAGACCCAGTCGTGGATCAGCGTCTTGCCCTGCGCGGAGGCCGCGATGGCCGCGAAGAACGGGACGTTGTCGATGTTGAGGCCCGGGAACGGCATCGGGTGGATCTTGTCGATCGGCGCCTCCAGCTTGGAGGGCCGGACGGTGAGGTCCACCAGCCGGGTGCGGCCGTTGTCCGCGTGGTACTCGGCGCCGCGGTCGTGGTCGAGGCCCATCTCCTCCAGGACCGCGAGCTCGATCTCCAGGAACTCGATGGGCACCCGGCGCACCGTCAGCTCCGACTCGGTGACGACGGCGGCGGCCAGCAGGCTCATCGCCTCGACCGGGTCCTCGGACGGCGAGTAGTCGACGTCCACGTCGATGTCCGGCACGCCGTGCACGGTGAGGGTGGTGGTGCCGATGCCCTCGACCCGTACGCCGAGGGCCTCCAGGAAGAAGCAGAGGTCCTGGACCATGTAGTTGGAGGAGGCGTTGCGGATGACGGTGACGCCGTCGTGGCGGGCGGCCGCCAGCAGCGCGTTCTCGGTCACGGTGTCGCCGCGCTCGGTCAGCACGATCGGACGGGCCGGACGGACGGAGCGGTCCACCTGGGCGTGGTACTGGCCCTCGGTGGCCGCCACCTCCAGGCCGAACCGGCGCAGCGCGATCATGTGCGGCTCGATCGTCCGCGTCCCCAGGTCGCAGCCGCCCGCGTACGGCAGCTTGAAGCGGTCCAGGCGGTGCAGCAGCGGCCCGAGGAACATGATGATGGAGCGGGTGCGGACGGCGGCGTCGGCGTCGATGGCGTCCAGGTCGAGGTCGGCCGGCGGCACGATCTCCAGGTCGGTGCCGTCGTTGATCCAGCGGGTGCGGACGCCGATCGAGCCCAGCACCTCCAGGAGCCGGTAGACCTCCTCGATCCGCGCGACCCGGCGCAGCACTGTGCGCCCCTTGTTGAGCAGTGAGGCGCACAGCAGGGCCACGCAGGCGTTCTTGCTGGTTTTCACGTCGATGGCGCCGGACAGCCGACGGCCGCCGACCACGCGCAGGTGCATCGGACCGGCGTAGCCGAGAGACACGATCTCGCTGTCCAGCGCCTCACCGATCCGAGCGATCATCTCAAGACTGATGTTCTGGTTGCCGCGCTCGATGCGGTTGACGGCGCTCTGACTGGTGCCGAGCGCCTCGGCGAGCTGCGCCTGTGTCCAGCCCCGGTGCTGCCGGGCGTCACGGATGAGCCTGCCGATGCGTACGAGGTAGTCGTCTGCCATGAGGCTGAGGCTATCTCAGATATGAGATGGCGCCTCTCGGGGGGTCCATTCGGGTGACATGCTGTCAGCGGCGTTTGGCGGTGTGGGTGCGGCGCCACCCGAAAGGCCCGGGCAAATCCATCGATGTCGTGCGACGTCCCGTGCTGCTGTGCGTGTGCCGCGGTCCGTTCTTCCCGCCGGTGGTGATGGACCAGGAGTGCTTGTTGATGTTCAGCCGCACCCCCGGAAGGATGCGGAAGCTCTTGCGGAACGTGAGTGGCATGCGGTGCCTCCTTCGTTCGTCCGGGCCGGTCGGGCCCTGCGGTTTTCTTGCGGATACCCCGACTCGGCGTACTGATGGGCGAACTCCGCGGCCGGTTCCCGTCGGTGGGGCCGGCCGTATGGGGCCGCTGGGCCGATCGGGTGACCCACCCGTCCCCGACCGCGTGGCCCGGCGCGCCCCCCGGGGGGGGGCCGGGCCCGCGGGGCCTAGGGCGAGCTCACCTCTGTACAACCATCACCCAAGTTATTGTGTAGTTTTGGGGGGTG
>NZ_JBSFNN010000120.1:0-14192 GCF_053587115.1 Streptomyces sp. NPDC003697 | reverse complement strand
GTACGGTGTCACCCATGCGCCCCGACACTCCCGCCGAGAACGTCGACCACACCACCGAAGCCGCCACACGCGGGACCGGGCCGTCCGGTCGTTGCCGTCGGGTCCGGTCCGGAGGCCCGGTCCTCGGTGCCTTCCCGTACCGTGACCGGCCCGGCCGCAGGCGGCAGGCGCGCGCCGTGCCGCGGGCGGCGGACGACGCAGGGACGGGCGACGGCGCGTCTGCCTCCCCCTCTCCCGGCCGCGGTCCCTCCCCGGTGCCGCCCGGACGACCGATAACCTCGGTGCATGAGCCGGCCCCCCACCTTCGTCCCGCCGCCCGGCGCCCGGGCCTACCGTCTGCGGACCGCTCGAGGAGAGTTCGCCGTGGTCGACGCGCCCGCCCACGCCCACGCGGAGCCCAGGGGCACCGCCCTGCTGCTGCCGGGGTTCACCGGCAGCAAGGAGGACTTCAACCCGCTGCACGAGCCGCTCGCGGCGCGCGGGTACCGGACGGTGGCCGTGGACGGCCGGGGGCAGTTCGAGTCGGACGGGCCCGGCGACGACGAGTCCGCCTACGCGCAGCGGGAGCTGGCCCGCGACGTGCTGGCACAGGCGGAGGCGCTGGGCACGCGCGTGCACCTGTTGGGCCACTCCCTGGGCGGGCAGATCGCGCGCGCGGCCGTGCTCCTTCACCACTCCCCGTTCGTCTCGCTCACCCTGATGGCGTCCGGACCCGCCCAGATCTCGGCTCCCCAGCAGCAGCGCGTCAAGCTGTTGCGGGACGCGCTGGCGGTGATGTCGATGGCCGAGGTGTGGGACGCCGTCCAGGCGGCGGAGCTGCCGGAGGAGGCCGACACCGGCACCGGGCCGGACGCCGGCCCCGACGACCGGCTGGACCTGCGCCGCCGCTGGCTGAACAACAGGCCCGCCCAACTGATCGCCACGGGGCGCCAGTTGTGCGTCGAGCCGGACCGGGTCCCCCAACTGGCCGCGCTGCCCCTGCCGTTCCATGTCCTGTCGGGCGCGCGCGACGACACCTGGCCGCTGCCGCTTCTCGACGACATGGCCGTACGGCTGCGGGCCGTGCGCACGGTGATCGAGGGCGCCGAGCACTCCCCCAACACCGACCAGCCCCTCGCCACCGCCCGGGCCCTGGCCAACTTCTGGGACGGCGTCACACCGGGCGGCGGCCCCGCCTGAGACCGGCGCACCGGCACGGACGCCGGCGCGGGACCCGCCCGTTCACGCCGGAGTGCCGGCCGGGCTGCGCGCCCACGCCCGAGGACGGCCGCCCAGGGCCCGTCGGAGAGGTTCCAGTGCCGCGACAGGCACTAGTGCCGCGACAGGCAACGTTCGCCCCGTCGCGACGCCCGGCACGCTCCCCCAAGCTCTCGGCTCCGCTCGAGCAGGGGGTACCCCCACTCGCCGCACCGGCCGAAAGCCCGAGTACATCCAGTACGAGGGCGTCCGGCCGGCACGCCGAGAGCACGCACCGGACGCCGCTCCTTGACGGGCAAACGTTGCCTGCCGCGGCACTAGAACTGCGTCCGCAGGTGTTCCCAGAAGCCGTCCCGCAGGGCGCGGCGCAGGTCCGCCTGGCCGCGCAGGGAGTACTGCAGGACGCCCTCGGCCTCCACGAGCAGGTCCTGGTCGACGGAGCCCGGCAGGTAGGGGTGACCGGGCAGCAGTTCCGCCAGCGCCTCCCGGCCGCGCGCGGCCAGCCACTTCGCGGCGATCTGCGCACCCACGAACCGGACGTCCTCGCGGGTCGGCCGAACCCCGGCCGCCACCTCGTAGGCGGGTGCCGTGCGCCGGGAGACGTAGGGCTTGACGAAGTCGAGGTCGAGCGTGCGCTGGCTGTCGACCTCCCACAGCAGCGCCTCCGCCTGGTTGCGGCCGTCGGGCGCCTCGATGCCCCACAGGTGGACCCGGGCACCGTAGCCCTGGGCCGCCTCCACCGCCGAGACCAGGTCCTCGTCACCGCCGAGCAGCGCCGCGTCGCTGATGGCGCGGTGCCGGGCCAGTGACTCCAGGTCGGAGCGGATGAGGGAGTCGACGCCCTTCTGCTGGTTGTTGGCGTTGAGGTTGCCCAGCCGGACCTTGACGTCCGGCAGTTCGGCGATCGACTGCTGCTCGGCGGTGTGGATGCGGCGGCGGGCGCCGTCGTACCAGTAGACGCGGAGCAGGCGGCTGTCCGCGAAGATCGTGCGGGCCTTGTCGATGAGCGCGTCGATCAGCCCCTCGGCGTCCAGGTCGAAGGCGCGGCGGTCCTCCGTGCCCGCCACCAGCCGTCCCGCCGCCGCGTACAGGTACCCGGCGTCGACGAAGATCGCGTGGGTCGAGGGCGTCTTCGCCACCTCGACGAGCATGCGTTCCAGCAGCCCGTTCGTGCGGTCGATGCGGTCGGAGAGCGCCGCCAGGTCGTCGTTCATTGCCTCCATTGTCCCGGCGCTCACAGTGTGGACACAACCGGTCCCGGGCCGCCCCTCGGCAAGTCCCTTACCGGTCAGTAATTAGCCGTTCGAAAATTTTCTTTAGCGTAGGGAATGTATGGACCGCGGATGCGGTTGCATACCTATGGAGCACGGGGCACCGACGGCCCGTGAGCCGCACACCTCAAGTAATTCTCCGCAGGAGGATGACCAGACGAAGGGAGAAGCCCATGCGCTTCGAAATCAGGCGACTCGACGAGGTCGACGGCACCACCGTGGACAGCACCGTCGTTGACGCCGCCTCCGTCAACCGGATCGTTCAGCAGGCCGCGGCAGTCGGCCAGCGGCTCTGGATCCGCCCGGCCGACACCCCGGCCTCGTAAGAAGCCGGTTTTTTCACTCACAGCACTCTTTCTCGGCAGGCCCCGTGCGGTACGACACCGCACGGGGCCTGCGCCGTGCCGGAGCCGGGTCACGGTGGGGACCCGCGCGCCGGGAGGCGGGGCTCACGCGCCGCGGACGACCTGCAGCACGCCGTTGATGATCTGCTGCACGGCGATCGCGGAGAGCATCATGCCCGCCAGCCGCGTCACCAGGACCACACCGCCGTCCTTGATGACCCGAATGACCAGCAGCGAGTACCGCATGACCAGCCACAGCACGACGTGGACGGCGAGGATCGCCGCCCATACCGACACCTGCGCGGTGACGCTGCCCGCCCTCTGCACGGCGAGGATGACGGACACGATCGCCCCGGGACCGGCGAGCAGCGGCATGCCGAGCGGGACGAGCGCGACATTGACGTCCTTGGTCTGCTGCGGCTCGTCCGACTTGCCGGTGAGCAGGTCGAGCGCGATCAGCAGGAGCAGCAGGCCGCCGGCGATCATCAGCGCCGGTACGGAGACGTGCAGGTAGTCGAGGATCTGGTGACCCAGCAGACCGAACACGGCGATGACGCCGCCGGCGACGCAGACGGCCTGGAGGGCCATCCGCCTCTGCACCTTGCCGGGGCGCCCGGCGGTCAGCGCGAGGAAGATCGGAGTGATCCCGGGCGGATCCATGATCACGAAGAGGGTGAGGAAGAGGGAGCCAAAGACGGCGACGTCGAACATGGGTGGAGAAGGCCTTGCCGGAGAAGTGACGGCGCACGCAGGCGGTACGCCGGTACGGACATGAGGGTGACGTGGTGGTGGGGCGCGGCGCGGCTCGGGCCCGCCGGTCCGGACCCCGGGCCGCGGGCCGGCGGACCGGACGGGGCGCGTGGTCCGGCGCCCCCGCCGGCCGGGGCCGCCCCCACCGGGCTGGCGGGCCCGGGCCTTCCGGACCCCGGAGGCTGCGGTCACCGGGATTCCGGCCCGCGACCGTCTCGACCTCGCCGTGGGCGGACGTCAGGCCGGGCGCGCCGGGACGTCACGCCCTTCGGACCGGGAGCCCCGGACCCACCGGTCCGGGACAGGCACCCGCCGGTCCCGGGTTCGGGCCGCGTGGTGCCGGCGCGCCGGCCGGCCCCCGGGCTCAGGCCCCGCCGGTCCCGGGCACCGGGAACGCCCCGGTCGCCCGCCGGGTGATCTCCCCGTAGACCTCGGGGTCCGTCGCGTACTCCCCGAGCGTGACGGTCTTCCGGCTGCCGTGGTAGTCGCTCGACCCGGTCGCGAGCAGCCCCAGCTCCTTCGCCAGGCCGCGCAGCCGCGCGCGCGTGTCGGGATCGTGGTCCATGTGGTCGACCTCGATGCCGTCGAGGCCGGCGGCCGCCATCTCGGCGATCGAGGACTCCGGCACCGTCCGGCCACGCTTGGCGGCCGCGGGGTGCGCGAACACGCAGACCCCGCCCGCGTTCTTGACCAGCCGGATCGCCTCGAAGGGGTCCGTCTCGTGCTTCTGCACGTGTGCCCGCCCGCCGTCGGCCAGCCAGTCGGCCGTGAAGGCGTCGCTCACGGTCGGCACGACGCCCAGCTCGACGAGGGCGGAGGCCACGTGCGGCCGGCCCACGGAACCCTCGCCGGCGATCCGTGCGACCTGCTCCCAGGTGACCGGTACGCCCAGCGCCTTGAGCTTGGCGATCATCGCCTTGGCTCGCGGCACCCGGTCGTCGCGCACCAGCTCGCGCTCGGCGAGCAGCGCGGGCTCGTCGGGGTCGAAGAGGTAGGCCAGCAGGTGCATGCTGACGCCGTCGAGACGGCAGGACAGCTCCGCACCGGTGACGAGGGTCAGCCCCTCGGGCAGCGCGGCGATCGCCTCGGCGTGGCCGCGGGTGGTGTCGTGGTCGGTCAGCGCGACCACGTCAAGACCGGCCGCGGCCGCCTTGCGCACCAGCTCGGCCGGGGTGTCCGTACCGTCGGACGCGGTGGAGTGGGTGTGCAGGTCGATGCGCACGACGCGGGCTCCAGGCGGTGACGGCACGGAAGGGGACACCCAAGGATAACGGCGTACCGGGGATGCCCTGTCACACCCGCCGGCCCACTGCGCCCCCTACAGCGGGCGGCCCGTGCACGACCCGCGCCCGCGACCGGCGAGACCCGCGGTGCGGCGCCCTGCCACCCGAAGCCCCGGTGGGCTCCCTACGCCTTCCCCCACCACGACCCCGCGACGGGGCTCCTACGGCTCCAGCAGCCGTGGCGACAGCGCCCCGCACGGCACCAGTTCCAGCTCCGCTCCCGCGTCCCGCAGATCGGCCAGCACCAGTTCGTCGTACATCAGCATCCCCGACTGCTCGGGCCACACGACCGCCCACAGCCACAGCCCGCGCGCCTCGCCGGCGAAGACAGCACGGTCGTCGGGGCTGCCGGTGACGAGCCAGAGCGGCGTCGGGCGCCCGCCGGCCAGCACCTTGACCTGGGGCGGTTTCTCGACGTCCAGGTACGGTCCCGGGTCCGGCCCCTCGATGCCCGCGTACCGCGCGCCGAGCCCCACGCCGAGTTCCTCGGCCACCAGGACCAGTTCACCCATGCCGCCGAGCGGTCCCGGACCCGAGCACGCCACGACCGTGGCGCGGCCGCCGCTGCGGTCGTCGCCGGCGGAGGTCACTCCCGTGAACAGCCAGCCGACCGGCAGGGGCCACGGCATCCACACGGGCACCTGCGCACGGCTCACGACGACACTGAGGGCCTCGACGCTGGGCGGGATCACGGGCTGCAGCGGATGCACGGTGCCGTGCACCTCGCACTGCCAGGAATCGCTGAAGAGTCCGGGAGCCCTGACCCGGCCACCGCACTTCGGGCAACTGGGTTCGCCCCTCATAGGGGTCCACGGTCCTACCCGAGATGCGCCACGTCAAGGACGATCACCCGTCCGGCGGGAGAAGCGTCCGCCCTCCGCCACACCGCCGGCCCGGAGCAGCGCACGATCCGGCCAAGGCCCGCCACCCGAGCCGCCCGAGCGCGCCCCGCCCCGCCGGCCAGGCCCGGCCCGGCCGGCAACCCGCCCCCCGTGCGACCACCCTCGATCCCGGCACCCCACCGGAACAAAATAGATGCCTCTTGCATTTATTAGCTCGGCTAACTTATTGTGTGTAAACCGCAACGATTGCCGGGGAGCCGTCCCCGGACCTTCGATCCAGAAACGGAGCAGGCATGCACACCAAGACAGGAGGGCCCGCCGGCGGCGACCCCTTCGATGCGGGCGCGGGCAGCCTCCTGCGCCAGCCCAAGGCGGTCTGGGCGACCGCCGGCGCGTCCGTGGTCGCCTTCATGGGCATCGGCCTGGTCGACCCGATCCTGCCGTCCATCGCCCAGGGCCTGCACGCCACCGCCGGCCAGGTCTCCCTGCTCTTCACCTCGTACTTCCTGATCACCGCCTTCGCGATGCTGGTGACCGGCTTCGTCTCCAGCCGCATCGGCGGCCGCAGGACGCTGCTGCTCGGACTCGCCTTCGTCGTGGTCTTCGCCGCGCTCGCGGGCACCTCCGGCTCCGTCGGCCAGCTGGTCGGGTACCGGGCCGGCTGGGGCCTCGGCAACGCGCTCTTCGTCTCCACCGCCCTCGCCGTCATCGTCGGCGCGGCGGCCGGCGGCAGCGCCGCGGCGATCCTGCTGTACGAGTCCGCCCTCGGCCTCGGCATGGCCTGCGGCCCGCTGCTCGGCGCACTGCTCGGTGACGCCAGCTGGCGCTACCCGTTCTTCGGGACCGCGTTCCTGATGGCCGTCGGCTTCCTGTGCATCACGGCGTTCCTGAGGGAGCAGCCGAAGCCGGCCCGCAAGACCTCGCTGCTCGACCCGGTCAAGGCGCTCGGCCACGGCGGACTCGCCTCGGCGGCGGTCTCGGCGTTCTTCTACAACTACACGTTCTTCACCGTGCTGGCCTTCACGCCGTTCGTGCTGAACATGAGTCCGTACAAGTCGGGAGGGGTGTTCTTCGCCTGGGGTGTGCTGCTGGCGGTCTTCTCGGTGATCGTGGCGCCACGCCTGCAGGAGAGGTTCGGCTCGCTCAAGGTGCTGGGCGGCTCGCTGGTGCTGCTGGCGGCCGACGTGGTGGTCCTCGGCTACGGCGACCACACCATCGCCGTCGTCTGCACGATCCTGTCCGGCGCCTTCATCGGCGTGAACAACACCGTCTACACCGAGCTGGCCCTCGGCGTGTCGGACGCGCCGCGCCCGGTGGCCAGCGCCGGCTACAACTTCGTGCGCTGGTTCGCCGCGGCGGCCGCGCCCTACCTCGCGCCGAAGATCGAGGAGGGGACCGACGTCCACGTCCCGTTCGTGGTGGCCGGCGTCACGGCGGTGCTCGGCGCGCTGGTCGTCCTCGTCCGGCGCCGCTCGCTCACCCACGAGGCGGAGGAGCACCGGCCGCAGCACGCCACGGAGGACGGCGTCACGGTGTTCGCCAAGTAGCCGACCGGCAACCGGGGCCCCGTTCCCGGGACTTCGGCGGGCCCGCTCACTCCAGCGGGACGGACGTGCGGGTGGGATCCCGCAGGTCCGTCCCGTTCGTCAGCCAGCGCTCCTGCAAGGCCTGGGCGCCGTGCACCCGCTTCCAGGCGGCCTCGTTCGGGGTCATCGGCAGCAGCGGCAGGAACCGCACGGGGTCCAGCGGCTCGTCCAGCGCCAGGTCCTCGACCAGGCCGCCCGGTTCGGCCACCAGGACGGAGGTGAAGGGCGCGCCGGGCCACAGCGGCTCACCCACGTCCAGCGACGCGCCCGGAGCCACCACCACCCCCTCGACCTGCGGGGACGCGGCAAGCACGGCCAGCGGGCGGAGCACCTTGCCGGTGTCGGCGCGGCCGGCCCGGACGGAGAGGACCAGCTCGGCGCGCGGCCCCCTGACGGGGTCGGCCACGACCGCAGTGGGGTCCGCCATGGGCTGGGCGGACATGCCGAGGGTGGCGTAACGGACGATGTCCCCCTCGTGGAACCGCAGGACCTCGATCCGGTCCGTGCCCAGGAAGGTGACGGCGGCACGCGCGTCCGGTTCGCCCAGTGCGGAACGCAACCGGGCCTCGACCAGAGGAAGAACATCTGCCATGCGGCGAGCATAGAACTCGTCACCGGCGGGCAAAGCTGCGCCTTGACACATCAGTCGGCTGATAGTCTTGCTCGGTGGTTTCGGGCAGCCCGCAGAAGCGGTGCGCATCGAGTCCCGACACCGATGAATTTCCCCTGTAGGGGCACCCTTTTCAGCAAGGGCGTGGATCGTCCCTCACGAGGGACCGGCCGGAGGAGGTGGGGCTGTCATGGATCGAAGTCGACCGTGCAGTACCACCCGCTCTTCCGGCCGCTGATGCACCGTTCGGGTTTTCTCCGGCTGCCGCCTCTCGCGTCCGTGTCACCACGGAAGAGCACTTCGTTTCGTTTTGCCTGATCTGTCTGATCTGTCAGTAGCGAACCCCGCTACCGCGACGGTGCGGTGCTCCCCGCTTTGTGGACGTGTCAAACACGCGGAGTCTGAACGTCCTCATTCCGGGCAGTTCCAGCCGTCGTAGCGGCCTTTCGTTGCTCGCTGCGAAGGAGCCTGCCATGTCGATGATCCGTGACCTGCGTGCCGCGGTCCGCCCCACCCGCCCGGCGCCGCGCAAGGACACCGGCACGTACGACACCACGCGCGACCCGGCGACTCCGTCGGCCGTCGTCGACTGCGCGGTCTACCGCGACGGGGCCCGCGTCCAGACGGGCGCGCCGCTCGGGCCGCACGAGGCGATGCGCCTGGTGCGGCGCGACGGGGGCTTCGTCTGGATCGGGCTGCACGAGCCGACGCAGGAGGAGTTCGCCGGTATCGCCCGTGAGTTCGGGCTGCACCCGCTGGCCGTCGAGGACGCCGTGCAGGCGCACCAGCGCCCCAAGCTGGAGCGGTACGACGATTCGCTGTTCACCGTCTTCAAGACGATCCACTACGTCGACCACGACCGGCTCACCGCCAACAGCGAGGTCGTCGAGACCGGCGAGGTCATGTGCTTCACCGGCCGGGACTTCTTCATCACCGTCCGGCACGGCGGCCAGGGGTCGCTGCGGGCACTGCGGCACCGGCTGCAGGAGGACCCGGAGCTGCTGGCCAGGGGCCCGTCGGCCGTCCTGCACGCCATCGCCGACCATGTCGTCGACGGGTACATCGCGGTCGCCGACGCCCTGCAGGACGACATCGACGAGGTGGAGACGGAGGTCTTCTCGCCGGGGCGCAAGGGCTCGCCGCGCGGCACGGACGCCGGGCGGATCTACCAACTCAAGCGCGAGATCCTGGAGTTCAAGCGGGCCGTGTCGCCGCTGCTGCGGCCCATGCAGTTGCTGAGCGAGCGTCCGATGCGGCTGATCGACCCCGACATCCAGAAGTACTTCCGGGACGTCGCCGACCACCTGGCCCGGGTGCAGGAGCAGGTCGTGGGCTTCGACGAGCTGCTGAACTCGATCCTGCAGGCCAATCTCGCGCAGGCCTCGGTGGCGCAGAACGAGGACATGCGGAAGATCACGTCGTGGGCCGCGATCATCGCCGTACCGACGATGGTGTGCGGGGTGTACGGGATGAACTTCCAGCACATGCCCGAACTGCACTGGCGGTACGGCTACCCGGTGATCATGAGCGTCACGGTGGCCATCTGCCTGGGCATCCACCGCACGCTGAAGCGGAACGGCTGGCTGTGAGCGGGCTCGTTACCCTTCTTCCATGACTAGCGAGCTGCTCGGCCAGGCCCTCGTCGAGGAGGCCACCAAGAAGTCCGGGCTCATCTGGGTCAGGGGCCCCGAGGGCCCGGCCCGCCCCCTGTGGCACGTCTGGCACGAGGGCGCGGCGTGCCTGGTCGGCGACGGGCCCGGGGAGCAGCCGCTGCCCGACCTGGCCGACGGGGCCCTGGCCGAGGTGACCGTGCGCAGCAAGGACAAGGGCGGCCGGCTGGTCGTGTGGACCGCGCGGGTCGTGGAGCTGGCGCCGGACTCCGAGGCGTGGCGGGCGGCCGTGGCCGACCTGAAGGGCAAGCGCCTCAACGCGCCCGACGGCGAGGGGATCACACAGCGGTGGGCCCGCGAGTGCCGTGTGCTGCGTCTGGAGCCGGAGGGGACGACGCGTCCGCTGCCCGAGGGCTCGCTGGCCGCGGCGCCGGTGCCGACGCCGGCGACGACCCGCCGGCCGGTCCCCGCCGGGCTGCTGAAGCGGCGCCGGCGCAGGTAGCGCGGGCTCCGGCGCAGCCCTGCCCGTGGAGGCAGCGGGGCTGCCGGTGCCGGGACTGCCGGTGCCGCCGGTTCAGGATGTCGGGAGCTGCCTGCCGTAGTCGACCGTGTCACTCTTCCCCGGCTTCTCCAGGGCGAAGTCCCTGCCCCAGTCCGAGAAGGTCAGCGTGCCCGCGCCGCCCGCGCGCACCAGGCGCAGCGGGTACGGCGTGCCCTCCAGGGAGACGTCGAGGGTGCCGCCGGACCCCTGGTCGCCCGTGAGACGGATCGTGCGCACACCGGACTGCTCGTGACGGCCGTCCGTCGCCAGCGTGCCGTGCAGCGTCAGCAGGCCGTCGAGGAGGACGCCCTTGTCCGTGAAGCCGCTGAACCTCTTGTACGCGGGGTCGTCCTGCGGCACCTTCACGTACTTGCCGTCCAGCTTGTCGGCCGCCCCGGTGTCGCCGCCGTCGGCGTGGTCCCAGAACTCGGCGTCCGCCTTCAGGTACAGCTGCGACCCGATCCGCAGCAGCCCGAAGGTCGCCCCCTGCGAGGTGACCGAGCCCGAGCCGCCGTCGGGCTTCAGACGCATGTCGATGCGGTACGTGCGGCCGTTGGTGACCACGTTCCCGGACAGGTGCACGGCGTCGGCGGTGTCCGCGGCCGCCCGGGTGCGGGACTGGATCTGCGCGGCCGGCAGCTTGCCGACGCCGTTCGTGCCGGCGTCCGGGTCCTGCCCGGCGCATCCCGTCAGCGCTGTCCCCGTGACGACCAGAGCGCACACCGCGCTCGTCAGCGCGGACCGGCGGGTACGGCCCTGGGGCATCGCAGTCACAGGTGGGGCTGCCTTTCTGACGGGTGTCCTGAGCGGCGTACGGCAGCGTACCGGGGCGGCGAAGGCCGAGCGGAGCCAGATCGTCCGGACCGCCCACCAGGGCATACCGGAACAGGACGGGCTAGCCTGAAGCCCACCTCAGCGGGCAATCGGGAAACGACACCCACGACACACGACAGGCACCAAAGGCACCACGGAACACACCGAAGGAGGCGCGGCCATGGCAGCGGGCACCCCCCGCATCTTCGTCTCCCATCTAGCCGGCGTCGCCGTCTTCGATCCGTCGGGCGACCAGGTGGGGCGCGTGCGCGACCTCGTCGTCATGCTGCGCGTCGGACGCCGGCCGCCCCGCCTGCTCGGACTGGTGGTCGAACTCGCCACCCGGCGCCGTATCTTCCTGCCCATGACCCGGGTGACCAGCGTCGAGTCGGGCCAGATCATCACCACGGGCGTGCTCAACGTCCGGCGCTTCGAGCAGCGGCCCACCGAGCGGCTCGTCTTCGGCGAACTGTTCGACCGGCGGGTGACGCTGGTGGAGACGGGCGAGGAGGTGACGGTGCTGGACGTGTCGGTGCAGCAGCTGCCCGCCCGCCGTGACTGGGAGATCGACCGCGTCTTCGTGCGCAAGGGCCGCAAGGGCGGCGCCTTGCGGCGTGCCGGGGGCGAGACGCTGACGGTGGAGTGGTCCGCGGTCACCGGTTTCTCCCTGGAGGAGCACGGCCAGGGGGCGGAGAACCTGCTCGCCACCTTCGAGCAGCTGCGCCCCGCCGACCTCGCCAACGTGCTGCACCATCTGTCCCCCAAGCGGCGCGCCGAGGTCGCCGCCGCCCTCGACGACGACCGGCTGGCCGACGTCCTGGAGGAGCTGCCCGAGGACGACCAGATCGAGATCCTCGGCAAGCTGCAGGAGGAGCGCGCCGCCCATGTCCTCGAGGCGATGGACCCCGACGACGCGGCCGACCTGCTCGGCGAGCTGCCGGAGGAGGACAAGGAGCGCCTGCTGAGCCTGATGCAGCCCTCCGACGCGGCCGACATGCGCCGCCTGATGTCGTACGAGGAGCACACGGCGGGCGGTCTGATGACGACGGAGCCGATCGTGCTGCGTCCGGACGCCACGGTCGCCGACGCCCTGGCCTGCGTCCGCAACCCCGACCTCTCCCCCTCGCTCGCCGCCCAGGTCTACGTCTGCCGCCCGCCCGACGAGACACCGACCGGCAAGTACCTGGGCACGGTGCACTTCCAGCGCCTGCTGCGCGACCCGCCGTACACCCTCGTCAGCTCCCTGGTCGACCAGGAGCTGCAGCCGCTCGCGCCGGGCGCCGAGCTGCCGGTCGTCGCGGGGTTCTTCGCCACGTACGACATGGTCGCCGCGCCCGTGGTCGACGAGGCCGGGTCGCTGCTCGGCGCGGTCACGGTGGACGACGTCCTGGACCACATGCTGCCCGACGACTGGCGGGAGACGGAGTTCCACCTGGACGAGGGGGCGGATACCGATGGCTCCTGAGCGCGAGGGCACCCGCGAGCGCCAGCCGGCGGGGGCCACGGCCGCGCACCGGCCGCGGGCGGCCCGGCTGGACCAGCCGGGCCCGCGCCGGCGCCGGCTGCTGCCCGAGTACGACCCGGAGGCCTTCGGACGGCTGTCGGAACGCATCGCGCGGTTCCTGGGGACCGGGCGGTTCATCGTCTGGATGACGTTCGTGATCATCGCGTGGCTGACGTGGAACCTGACCGCGCCGCCCCCTCTGCGCTTCGACCCGTACCCGTTCATCTTCCTCACGCTGATGCTGTCCCTGCAGGCCTCCTACGCCGCCCCGCTCATCCTGCTGGCGCAGAACCGGCAGGACGACCGCGACCGGGTCAACCTGGAGCAGGACCGCAGGCAGAACGAGCGGTCGATCGCCGACACGGAGTACCTGACCCGGGAGATCGCCGCGCTGCGCATGGGCCTCGGCGAGGTCGCGACCCGGGACTGGATCCGCTCGGAACTGCAGGACCTGGTCAAGGAGCTGGACGAACTGCGGGTCGACGGCCATCGCCCGGCCGGAGTATTCCCGGCCGGACACCCGCGCGGACGTGACGCGGACGACCACTGACGGGGGTCCCGGCGCCACCGCCCGGCGCCGTACCATCGTCCCTATGGTTACGGAAGACGCGGTGCGCGAAGCGCTGGCGACGGTTGACGACCCCGAGATCCACCGGCCCATCACCGAACTGGGGATGGTCAAATCGGTCGACATCGGCGCGGACGGTGCGGTCGCGGTCACCGTGTACCTGACGGTCTCCGGCTGCCCGATGCGCGAGACGATCACGCAGCGGGTGACCGGCGCGGTCTCACGTGTCGAGGGCGTCACCCGTGTCGAGGTCGCGCTGGACGTGATGAGCGACGAGCAGCGCCGGGAGCTGGCGGCCGCGCTGCGCGGCGGCCAGGCCGAGCGCGAGGTCCCCTTCGCCAGGCCGGGCAGCCTGACCCGCGTGTACGCGGTGGCCTCCGGCAAGGGCGGCGTCGGCAAGTCGTCGGTGACGGTGAACCTGGCGGCGGCGATGGCGGCGGACGGCCTGAAGGTCGGTGTCGTGGACGCCGACATCTACGGCCACAGCGTGCCGCGCATGCTGGGCGCCGACGGCCGGCCCACCCAGGTCGAGAACATGATCATGCCGCCGTCCGCGAACGGCGTGAAGGTCATCTCCATCGGCATGTTCACCCCCGGCAACGCGCCGGTGGTCTGGCGCGGCCCGATGCTCCACCGCGCGCTGCAGCAGTTCCTGGCGGACGTGTACTGGGGCGACCTGGACGTCCTGCTGCTCGACCTCCCGCCGGGCACGGGTGACATCGCGATCTCCGTCGCGCAGCTCATCCCGAACGCGGAGATCCTGGTCGTCACGACGCCTCAGCAGGCGGCGGCCGAGGTGGCCGAGCGGGCCGGCTCCATCGCCGTGCAGACCCACCAGAAGATCGTCGGCGTGGTCGAGAACATGTCCGGCCTGCCCTGCCCGCACTGCGGCGAGATGGTCGACGTCTTCGGCACGGGCGGCGGCCAGAGGGTCGCCGACGGCCTGACGCGCACCACCGGTGCGACGGTGCCGGTGCTCGGCTCCATCCCGATCGACGTCCGCCTGCGTGAGGGCGGTGACGAGGGCAAGCCGGTCGTCCTGACGGACCCGGAGTCCGCGGCGGGCTCGGCCCTGCGGGCGATCGCGGGCAAGCTCGGCGGGCGGCAGCGGGGCCTTGCGGGGCTGTCGCTGGGCATCACGCCGAGGAACAAGTTCTGACACCGCCACGACGAGGGGGCCGGCGGCCGCGCTGGGCCGCGTGCAGCAGCACGCCGAGCAGCGCACCGACGACCGCGCCGAAGATCAGCCCGTACAGGGCGAGGAGCACACCGG
>NZ_JBSFNN010000119.1:0-14298 GCF_053587115.1 Streptomyces sp. NPDC003697 | reverse complement strand
GGCGATGCAGGTCGCCATCCCGGAGTTCGACGGCCGCCTGATCACCGTCCCGTTCAGCTTCAAGCGAGACGTTCAACCCGCTGGGGCCGTGGCCCCGACCGGGGCCGCCCTTCCTGCACGCCGCGTCACAGCCCCCGGCGCGGCGCGGGCGGCAGCGCCGCCGGTACGTGGTGCGCCCCGGTGTCCTGCCGCCCGATCGTCCCCACGCGCTGCCACTGCGTCTGCTGCTGACCGGTGCCGTGCCGGGTGCTGTACGCGCCGGTGCTGTAGGTGCTGTACGTGCCCGAACCGTAGGAGCCCGTACCGCGCGGCAGATTCCCGAACCCGACGAAGTGCAGGTCCTCCTCGCCGCTGCGGTCGCCCGGCAGGGTCCGGTAGGACTTGACGTACTCGGCGTAGAGCGCGTCGTAGATCGGCGTGGCCGAGGGGCCGCCCCGCGGATCCTGGCCCGTCCGCGAGGCCGGCACCTGCCCGGCCGGCCCCAGGCGGGAGTTCGGGGCGGGGATCGGCGGGTAGGACTGGCGGCGAGGAACGTCATATGCGTGCACGTAAGTCCAAACGACCCCGGACCGGAAGGGATGCGGTGCGGCGTGCTCAGGTCCCGGCCAACGGCATGGCGGCCGCGACCAGCCGGCCGGCGGCCGCGGCCTTGTCCAGGGCGTCGCGCAGCAGGTCCTCCCGCGGCTGCCGTCCGATGGACCCGACCGGAGCCGCGAACATGAGGACCTGCTGGTGCTTGTTCGCCGCCGCCCGCCAGCCGTCGGTGACCTGAAGCGGCTGGTGCGCCTGCCACCAGGCCACCGGCTGGCCCCCGTTGCCCCCGGGCTGCAGGACGGCGTGCAACTGCCCCATGGCGACCAGCACCGACCAGCCGTGCAGGACCGGGGGCACCGCCGTCAACCCGGACACGGGCACGAAGCCCTGCTCGATCAGCAGCGGCAGGAAGTCGTCACCGGGGTCGCCGACGCCGTCGGGGCCGACGCCGGGACCGAGGGCGCCCGGGCGCGCGATGGGGGCGGTCGGCTCGACGACCAGCGCCGGGTGCAACTCCCCGGCGATCAGCACGAGTCCGCTGGTCACGCCGAGCACGGCCTGCTCGGGCACGACCGTGGCGGGCTGCGGCCGGGACTGCGCCGGCAGCTCCGGTTCGGCGGTCCGGGAGCCGGCGTTGATGGAGCGCACCGCGCCCTGCAACTGCTCCTCCGTGACCTGGACGACCTGCGAGGGCAGGCAGGTGGCGTGGGCGAAGGCGAGAACGGCGGTCTCGTCGCCGATGAACAGGACGGTGCTGGTGCGCTCCTGCTCGGAGTCGCCCGGGGTGCGGCAGGACGTGCAGTCGTAACTGCCCGGGGCGTTCTCTCCGGCGAGCAGCCGGTCGGCTTCTTCGTCGCCGATCTCGGCGCGGACGGCGTCGCTGACGTCGAGCATGCGCGGCACGGGTGGCTCCCTCGGGTGCGGTGCGTGGCGGGGCCGGGTGGCCCCCGGCCGGGGAACCGGGTGGGCTCCCGGCTCATGAAGATGACAACGGCCGATCTGTGGCGGGAGTCACGCACCACGCCGAACGGAATCGAACCATCCGACGCACAGGGTCACGTACCGCGCGGAACCAGTCACTCTTCGTCAACTCCCGGGCGAATGCGGCGTCTTGGGCGGGTGAGGTGGGTCACAGGCGGCTGTCCGGCTTGGTCGAAAAATCAGGAAATCAACGAATGAAGTGGGTGTCCGGAAATCGCCGATACCGTTGGTAACGGGCAACTGGCCAGCGGAGACCGGGAATTGGTTGATTCCGGGCCGAGACGCTCCCTACATTCCTCCGCCGTGTGCAACGAGCACCGCTCGGGTACGTCCGCCGACCGCAGGACACCGGTTCGACAGCACGCCCTCACGGCGGACGGGGCGGAGCGTGACCACCGCGCCCCAGCGCGCGGAGCGCGCCCCGCCTCGGGGGACCCCGGGTCGTCCCGGAAGGATCTACATGTCCGATTGTGCCGATACCACCCGCGACACCGTTCGCGGCACCGTCCGCAGGACCCGGACGACGGCGGTTCTCGCCGGGGCGGCCTTGCTCGCCCCGCTCGGCCTGGTGGCCGCGACGGGCGACGCCCGGGCGGCGGACGGGGGAGTGTGGGACCGCATCGCCCAGTGCGAGAGCGGCGGCAACTGGCACATCAACACCGGCAACGGCTACTACGGCGGGCTCCAGTTCGCCGCCGGCACCTGGCGGGCCTACGGCGGCACGGCCTACGCGCCCACGGCCGACCGGGCCTCCAGGTCCCAGCAGATCGCCGTCGCCACCCGGGTCCAGCACGCTCAGGGATGGGGCGCCTGGCCGGTCTGCTCGGCCCGGGCCGGCGCGTCCGGCAGCGCCCCGGCTGCCACCGGGGCGGGCCACGGACAGCCGGGTCACGCACCGGCGCGGAAGGCGGCCCGTGCGACGGCCCCCGCGCAGCGGCCCGCGAAGACGCCGGACCGGGCGCCGGCCCACACGAACCGCGGCGACCACATCGTCCGCGCGGGCGACACGCTGAGCGGCATCGCCACCCGGCACGGCACCACCTGGCAGCGGCTCTACGCCCTCAACCGGTCCGTCATCGGCGACGACCCCGACGTGATCCTCCCCGGCCAGCGCCTGACCCTCTGAGCCGCCGCCTCCCCGCTGCGGACCGCACGGCGGTGCCCCGTCGGCCCACGGCCGACGGGGCACGGACGGGACTCGGGGGCGCGCGCCGGTTGTTGCGGACAGCCGCTGTCCGCGAGCCCTGGCAGACTCGGGGCATGCTGGAGACCTCGGCACGACTGCTGCGCCTGCTCTCACTGCTCCAGGCCCACCGTGAGTGGTCCGGCCCGGAGCTGGCCGAACGGCTCGGCGTCACCCCGCGCACGGTGCGCCGGGACGTGGACCGGCTGCGGGAGCTCGGCTACCCCGTCAACGCCAGCCCCGGTACCGGCGGCGGCTACCGGCTGGGCGCCGGCGCCCAGCTGCCGCCGCTGCTCCTCGACGACGACGAGGCGGTCGCCGTCGCCGTGGGACTGCGCACGGCCGCCGGACAGGGCATCGAGGGCATCGGCGAGACCTCCGTACGGGCCCTGGCCAAGCTGGAGCAGGTGCTGCCCGGCCGGCTGCGCCGCCGGGTCGGCGCTCTGAACGCCGTCACCGTGCCGATGCTGCGCGGCCCGCAGCCCTCCGCCGTCGACCCGGCCGTCCTGACCGAACTGGCCCAGCTGTGCCGGGACGCCGAGCGGCTGCGCCTGGAGTACCGCAGCCACGACGGCACCCTGACCCGCCGCACCGTCGAACCGCACCGCCTGGTGTGCACCGAGCGCCGCTGGTACCTGGTCGCCTGGGACCTCGACCGCGACGACTGGCGCACGTTCCGGGTCGACCGCGTCACCCCGAGGCCGCCGCACGGGCCGCGCTTCACCCCCCGCACCCCGCCCGCCGACGACCTCGCCGCCTACGTCTCGAAGGGCGTCTCCACGCACGCGTACGCCGCCCACGCCACCGTCCGGCTGCTGGTCCCGCTCGCCGAGGCCGCGGAGCGCGTCTCCCCCTCGGCCGGGACGCTCGAGGCCGACGGGCCCGGCGCGTGCGTGCTGCGCACGGGCGCCGCGACCCTCGACGTGATGGTCGTGCACGTCATGATGACGGGCCTCCCGTTCGAGGTGCTGGAGCCCGCGGAACTGACGGAGGCGATCAGGTCCGCCCGTGACCGGCTCGACGCAGCGCTGGCCCGGTCCGGGGGGCCCGGCCGTCGTGCCCGGGAGGGCGCGGACCGCCCGCCGGGGACCAGGAACGGACCCGGGGCGGCGTGACGACCGTGTGCCGCGGCGGCGGACGGGGGACCGCCCGCTCCGAGGAGTGGGCCGGGTCCGAGGAGCGGGTGCTCCGAGGAGCGGCCGCCTCCCTCGACTCCTCGACGGGAGCGTGCGGGGGAGCTGTGGGGAAGCGGTGGATTTCCTGTGGCTCCGCCGGTCTCCTTGCCCGGTCCATTCGCCGGAAATTGGTATACCGGCCCGTCCCCGGGTCGTTCTCCCCGCGTATTTCCGCACGCTTTTCCGCCGGGCTTCCCACCGGTCCACGAAATCGCGTGCGCTTTCCTGCGAAAGGGTGACGGAATCGGCCGCGCGGGTGAGCCGGCGCGCCGGGACGGGTGTCGTGCTCCTGTGACAGAAGTGTGACCGGAGGGGGATGTGTGATCCGGGTGTCCCGGGGCACTTCCCCGGGCCGTGCCCGGCGCCTAGCGTGGCGGTATGGCACCGATTCCCGCTCCGTCAGCGGAGCCCCAGGACAGTCCGGACGGGTACGTCGGCCTCGACACCGAGCGTGCCGAGCATCTCGCGCGCGAGCGCGGCTGGTCCACCGTGCGGTCCCTCGAACCGGGCACGATCATCACCATGGAGTACCGCGTCGGACGGCTGAACTTCGAGGTGGCGGAGGGCCGGGTGGCCCGGGCCTGGAAGGGCTGAACCGGCTGAGGGGTGAGGGCCCCGGCGTCCCGGACGGGCGCCGGGGCCCTCACCTCGCGCAACGGACCCGCGTCCCGGGCGGGCGCCGGAGCCCTCACCCCGGCCGATGGATGTGCGTACCGGGCGCGTCGGGCAGGGCCACCGGGCGGCCGTGCCCGACGGCAGGGGTCAGTTGCCCGTCAGAGGGCGTGCCGCCGAGGGCGTGCCGCGCGGGACGCGGTCGGCGTACGGGGGTCTGCGGCTGCCGACGGGTGTGACCGGGGTGCGCTCCGAGCGGGCCGTGTGGGGGCCCGGGGCCAGGTGGACCGGCGTCCTGGGCGAGCGGGGGGTGATGCTCTCGCGGGTCGCCGGGGCCTCCTCCGGCGCGCGGGTGCGCGCCCCCAGCGGCACCGGCGCACCGGCCGGGGCGACCGGCACGGGCATCGGCACGGTGCGGCCGCGACGGGCGCGCAGGCGGTCGCGCAGTTCGAACAGCGCGGCCTCGGCACGTGCGATCAGCGGCTCGAACCACGGCAGGGCCAGCAGGATCAGCAGCCCGGCGGCCCAGCCGAGCAGCACGTCGCTGAGCCAGTGCGTCCCCAGGTACACGGTGGTGAGGCCGACGCCGAGCGACGTCACCGCGGAAAGCGCCGACAGCCAGCGCCGCGCCCCCGGCGTCGACGCCAGATAGGCCAGGATGCCCCAGGTCACGACGGCGTTCGCGGTGTGGCCGCTGGGGAATATATCGCCGCCCAGACCCATCTCGTTCGAACCGATCACGGTCGCGTAGTGCGGCCCGAGGCGCCCCATGCCGATCTTCGCGGCGCCGACCGTGACGTTCAGCAGCAGCAGCGACGTGGCCAGCGTGAGCAGTGGGCGGAGGGTGCGCTGCCGCCACGAGCGCCAGCCCAGCCAGGCCGCGACCATCACCGCGGTGGGGCCGCGCTGGCCCAGTACCACGTAGTAGTCGAGGAAGGCGTGGATCTGCGGCCACTGCTGGTACGGCCGGAAGAACATGACCTGCCAGTCCAGCCTGACCAGCCAGGAGGTCGTCACCACGGCCCAGACGATCGCCAGGTAGAAGGCCAGGGTCGAGGAGAACAGCACGACCCGGTGCCGGCTCATCGTCGGCACGTCGATGTGCGCCGGCCGCTGCGGCTCACGGTCCAGCCTGGCGAACACCCGGTCCAGGCGGGTGAGGGTTCGTTCGGTACGCACCTAATCGACGTTACAGCGAGTGAGCTCAGCTCCCTGACGAAGCACGGGCTTTGTGATGACGATGTGATGTGGGATTGCTCTCAGCGGAGGTCGCTTTTCCACCGGTACGAAATACCGCGGGCGCACGTCATGAATTTCCTTTGATCATTCCGGCGGGCGGTCGTTCCGGTGTTCAGGAATTCACCGGCCGAACATTCGGGGGTATTCCGCCGCGCGTTCACCGGGCGCCCGGCCGCTCACGGGGGGCCGGAGCCGTTCAGCCAGAACGCCCCGTACACCGCCGAGGCCACGGCCACGCCGCCCACCACCAGCGCCGACCCGGAGGTCCGGAGCCGAGCCAGGGCGAGGGCGGGCGGCAGCAGCAGCGGGAAGGCGGGCAGCAGCAGGCGCGGCTTGGAGCCGAAGTAACTGGACGCGCCCAGCGCCAGCGCGGTGACGACGCCCGAGTACACCAGCAGCGGGACGGGCTGGCCCTGCCGCACGCCGGCGACGTACAGCCGGACCAGCAGGGCGACCCCGACGATCAGTGCGAGTCCCGCCAGGGCCGAGGGGAACGACGTGAACCGGGCGCCGACGAAGCGGGCGAACGCGTAACCGCCGTCGAAGCCGTTGCGCCAGCCCGCTTGGACGTCGAGGTAGCCGAGGGGCCCCTTCCCGGTGCGGTGCCCCACCCACAGCACGTACCCGGCCGCGCCGAGCGGGGCGAGGAACAGCCCGAGGGCGCGGCGGCCGCCCGGTCGGAGAGCGGGTGTCCCCTCCAGCGCGCCGCTCACCCCGGCGGCGCCCCGGCTTCGCGCGAACGGGAGGAGAGCCGCCGCCCAGAGCGCCGCCACCACGGCGAGTCCCACCGGCCGGGTCAGTCCCGCCGCCAGGGCCAGGGCGCCCGCGGTCACCCACCGGCCGGTCAGCACCGCGTACAGCGACCAGGCGGCCAGCGCCGTGAACAGCGACTCGCTGTAGGCCATCGACTGGACGATCCCGACCGGCAGTGCCGCCCAGAGCAGCACCGTGCACGTGGCGGCCCGCCCCGCTCCCGCCGTGACGGGCAGGGGACCGCGCTTCGTCGCGGCGCCCTGCTCCCTCCCGCCGTGCCCGTGGCTCGCGTCCCACACGTGCTCGGCGACCGCGAAGACCCCCCAGGCCGCGGCCACCGAGGCGAGCAGGGCGACGACGAAGCCGGCGTCGGCGTACGACAGGGGGCTCACCGCGGCGAGCAGCCGCTCCAGCCAGGGCAGCAGCGGGAAGAAGGCCAGGCTGGAGTGGACGTCCCCGTTCGGCAGGCGCACCTCGTAGCCGTAGCCGAGGCCGGCCACCCGCGCGTACCACAGGGCGTCCCAGCGGGCGGTCAGCAGCGTGTAGGCGTCCTTGCCGTGCGCGGCGCTCCACCCGGCCAGGACCAGCAGGCCCACGGCGCGGACGGCCGCGTACCCGAGAAGGGCCGGCGCGGCCCGGCGCAGCATCCCGGGCCGGGCCGGTGCTGCGGCGTGCGTATCGAGAACGGTCACGGGCCCGATTATCGGCCGCGCCCGCGGCCGGCCGGACCGCCGGGGCCCGCCCGGCCGGAAGCGGAGTGGCGTACGGCACATAGTTCCCCGACCGCTGTGAGAGATGGGCCACGTGGCACGGGAGGGGACTCGCGTACGCTGACGAATCACTCGCACTTCGTTGCGCGGGCCGGGGACCACCGCTCCTCCCCGGCCGAGCCGTGGGGGAGTCCCCCACCCCGCGGACCCGCCGGAGGCGAGGTTCATCTGGGAGGTACGTACATGTCCGGGACGACCACGGCCGCCGCGCTGCGCCGTCGGGCGGCCGGGGCCGGTGCCAACCGCTGGGTCGTCCTCGTCGTCCTCTGCGTCAGCCTGCTGCTCGTCGCGGTGGACGCGACCGTCCTGCACGTGGCGGTGCCCGCCGTCACCGAGGACCTCAGGCCCGGCGCGATCGAACTGCTCTGGATCGTCGACACCTACCCGCTCGTCTGCGCCTCGCTGCTGATCCTCTTCGGCACCCTCGGTGACCGGGTCGGCCACAGGCGGGTCCTGCTGCTCGGCTACGCCCTGTTCGGGGTCGCGTCCGCCGTGGCGGCCCTCGCCCCGAGCCCGCAGACGCTGATCGGCGCCCGGGCACTGCTCGGCGTCGGCGGGGCCATGATCATGCCCGCCACGCTGTCGATCCTGCGGCAGGTCTTCCCGGACCGGCGCGAGCGCGCGCTGGCGATCGGGATCTGGAGCGCGGTGGCCGCGGTGGGCGCGGCGGTCGGGCCGCTGCTCGGCGGCTTCCTGCTGGAGCACTTCTGGTGGGGGTCGGTCTTCCTCGTCAACATCCCGCTGATGCTGGTGAGTCTGCCGGTGGGCCGGCTGCTGCTGCCCGACTCCGAGGGCCACCGTGACGGTCCGTGGGACGTCGCCGGCGCGCTCATGGCGGCGGCCGGGCTGTTCGGTGTGGTGCTGGGCGTCAAGCGGCTCGGCGGCGGGGAGCCCGCGCTGAGCGTGTTCACCGTGGCCCCGCTGCTGGTGGGAGCGGCGCTGCTGGTCGGGTTCGTACGGCGGCAGCGGCGCCGGACGCATCCGCTGGTGGACCTCGGGATGTTCGCGCGGCCGGCGTTCACCACGTCGGTGGGGTGCATCGTGCTGGCCATGCTCGCCCTGGTGGGGCTGGAGCTGATCGCCGCGCAGTACCTGCAGCTGGTGCTGGGGCTGTCCCCGCTTCGGACCGGGCTGCGGCTCCTGCCGCTGACGTTCGCCGCGATGGCCGCCGGGCTGGCGGGCGCGCGGGCGCTGCGGCGGTTCGGGCCGCGCCGGATGGTGTGCTTCGGGTTCTGCCTGACGGCCGCCGCGGTGGTGCTGCTGACGGCGATGGGCCGGCACGACGACGCCGGGCTGCTGCTGTGCGGTTTCGTGCTGCTGGGCTTCGGTCTGGAGACGACGCTGTTCGCGGCGTACGAGTCGATGCTGAACGAGGCCCCGGCGGCGCAGGCGGGCGGGGCCGCGGCGATCGGGGAGACGTCGTACCAGTTGGGCGCCGGCATCGGGATCGCGCTGTTGGGCAGCGTGATGAACGCGGCCTACGCGCCCGGGCTGGCTGCGGTGCCGGGGGTTCCGGCGGGCGCCTCGCGGGCCGCGTCGCACTCCGTGGGGGAGGCCTACGAGGTGGCCGGGCAGCTCGGCGGCTCCGCCGGTGCGGCGCTGCGGCGTGCGGCCCGGGACTCCTTCGTGCACGGGCTGCACGTGACGCTGCTGGTGAGCGCGGGTCTGCTGTTGCTGGGTGCCCTGATGGCGCTGCGGCTGCCGCGGACGATGCAGTGCGAGGAGGCGGCGGTGGGTCTGCCCGCGCCGCGGGAGGCCGAGAGGTCACGCGTCTCGGCGTGAGACGCGTGACCCGTCCGGGCGCCGCCCGTGACGGCCGGCCCGGTTCCCGCCTCCGCCTCGGGGCCGCGCCCCGCCGGCGGCCCTGGAGCGCCCCGCGGTGTGGGGGAGTGGGCTGGACGTGGGGGAGACTGCGTCGTAACGTCGGGCCGGAGTCGCGTAACTAGCGCTGCTAGTTTTAAGTTGCCGGAGGGTGTCCCATGTCCGCGTCCTCGAAGTTGCCCCCGTTCGACCCCGCCGATCCGCTCGGCCTCGACGACCTGCTGGACCCCGAGGACCTGGCCGTCCGCGACACCGTGCGGAACTGGGCCGCCGACCGCGTCCTGCCCCATGTCGCCGAGTGGTACGAGAAGGGCGAACTGCCCGTCGTCCGGGACCTCGCCCGCGAACTCGGCGCCCTCGGCGCCCTCGGCATGTCCCTGGAGGGGTACGGCTGCGCCGGGGCCACGGCCGTGCAGTACGGACTGGCCTGCCTAGAGCTGGAGGCGGCCGACTCCGGGATCCGCTCCCTGGTCTCGGTCCAGGGCTCGCTCGCGATGTACGCCATCCACCGCTTTGGCTCCGAGGAGCAGAAGCAGGCGTGGCTGCCCCGCATGGCCGCCGGCGAGGTGATCGGCTGCTTCGGCCTCACCGAGCCCGACCACGGGTCCGACCCCGCCTCGATGCGTACCCACGCCAAGCGCGACGGCACCGACTGGGTCCTCAACGGACGCAAGATGTGGATCACCAACGGCTCCGTCGCCGGGGTCGCCGTCGTCTGGGCCCGAACGGAGGAGGGCATCCGCGGGTTCGTCGTGCCGGCCGGCAGCCCCGGTTTCTCCGCCCCGGAGATCAAGCACAAGTGGTCCCTGCGGGCCAGCGTCACCAGCGAGCTCGTGCTCGACGACGTCCGGCTGCCGGCCGACGCGGTCCTGCCCGAAGTCGTCGGGCTGCGCGGGCCCCTCAGCTGTCTGTCCCACGCCCGGTACGGCATCGTCTGGGGCGCCATGGGCGCGGCCCGCTCCAGTTTCGAGTCCGCCGTGGAGTACGCGACGTCGCGGGAGCAGTTCGGCCGGCCGATCGGCGGCTTCCAGCTCACCCAGGCCAAGCTCGCCGACATGGCGGTCGAGCTGCACAAGGGAATTCTGCTCGCCCATCATCTGGGGCGGCGCATGGACGCCGGCCGCCTGCGTCCCGAGCAGGTCAGCTTCGGCAAGCTCAACAACGTGCGCGAGGCGATCGAGATCTGCCGTACCGCGCGGACGATCCTGGGGGCGAACGGAATTTCGCTGGAGTACCCGGTGATGCGGCACGCGACCAATCTGGAATCGGTGCTCACCTACGAGGGCACCGTCGAGATGCACCAGCTCGTGCTGGGCAAGGCGCTCACCGGACTCGACGCCTTCCGCTGACCCGGGCGAAGGGGAGCGGGCAGGGCCGGTGAGCGGCCCTGCCTCAGCTCTGGTTGTAGAAGCCGTCAGAGCGGTGCTGCGCGGACTGGCCGCTGACGATCTCCGTGTCGGCGGGGGTGAGCAGGAAGACCCGGTTGGACACCCGGTCGATCTGGCCGCGCAGGCCGAAGATGAGCCCCGCCGCGAAGTCGACCACGCGCTTGGCGTCGGCGGGCTCCATGGCCGTGAGGTTCATGATGACGGGCACGCCGTCCCGGAAGAGCTCGCCGATGGCGCGGGCGTCCCGGAAGCTGTCCGGGGTCACCGTGCCGATCCGGCGGCCCCTGTCCTCGGCCGTGTCCGAGGCCACCTTCACCCGGGGGTCGGTGACCCAGGCGTCCCCGGGCTCGGTCCCCTCGGAGTAGTCGTCGTCGTAGTAGCGCTCGTCATCGTTGTCGTCGACGAGGCCGAGCCACGCACTCGCCTTGCGTACCGATCCCATGGACGCCTCCTCTCACAGCGGTGTTTCTTGCATTCCGCATGCCTATCGTCATCCATGATGCGGACAGTGCGCCAAGTGGATAGACGCCGCGCGGGGGGTTTGTGACGGTACTGGTGCACAGCGAATCCGTCGAGAGGCCGTGTGCCCCAAGGCTCGGGAACTACACGGCTGCTGACGGTGAGTGAAATATGATTGTCCACGGCGTACGGGTGACGGCCGGGGCGTACGGGTGAACGAAGGGGCCGTTACGATGCGGCGCCTCGACGGCGTACACACTACGGGGGAATGCCGTGTTCGGAATTGTCAGACCCTGCCGTCACCGGCTCGGTGAAAGCCTGAAGGCCCAGTGGATGGCCCATTTGTGCGGGCTGTGCCTGGCGCTGCGCGGGGATCACGGACAGCTCGCGCGCGTCGTGACGAACTACGACGGACTCCTGATATCCGTCCTGACGGAGGCTCAGGCCAAGGGGTCCGGCGGCGCGCGGCGCACGGCCGGGCCCTGTCCGCTGCGCGGCATGCGTACCGCCTCCGTCGCGCAGGGTGACGGCGCCCGGCTCGCGGCGGCCGTCTCGCTGGTGCTCGCCTCGGCCAAGATGCGCGACCACGTCGCCGACGGGGACGGGCTGCTGGCACGCCGCCCGGTGGCGCACGCCGCGCGCCGGGTCGCCGAGAGCTGGGGGCGCGCGGGCGCCCGGACGGGGGCGGACGTCGGATTCGACGCGGCCGTCCTCATTGACGCCGTCGAGCGGCAACCGGGCGTCGAGGCGCTCGCCGGGCCCGGGACGCCGGTCCTGACGGTCACCGAGCCGACCGAGACGGCGACCGCCGCGGCCTTCGCGCACACCGCGCTGCTGGCCGGACGCCCGGGCAACACCGAGCCGCTGGCCGAGGCCGGGCGGCTGTTCGGACGGCTCGCCCATCTCCTGGACGCCGTGGAGGACAAGGACGCCGACGCCGCCTCGGGCGCCTGGAACCCGCTCACCGCGACGGGCACGCCGCTCACCGAGGCCCGCAGGCTCGCCGACGACGCCGTGCACGGCATCCGGCTCGCGCTGCGCGAGGCGGAGTTCACGGACGGCCGGCTGGTCCACCGGCTGCTCGTCCACGAACTGGGGCGCTCGGTCGATCGGGCCTTCGGCGCCGAGTCCTGCGGACATGCCCCGGAAGCGGCCTTCGGACCGCCGCAGGGCCCGTACGCCCCCCTGGGCCCGCAGCACCCGGGTACGCCGTACGACCCGAACCGCCCCCACGCTCCCGGTGACCCGGCCGGAGGCAACCCCTTCGGCGAGCCCCCGCGACCGGGCCGCCGCGGCTTCTGGAGCGGGTGCGCGGTCGCGATCGGGCTGTGCTGCACCTGCAAGGTGTGCTGCGCCGACGAGTTCGAGGGTCCCTGGTCGGGGCGGCGGCGCGAGGGCTGGTGCAGCGGCTGCGACTGCTGCGACTGCAGCGACTGCTGCGGTTGCTGTGAGTGCTGCGACGGCTGCGACTGCGGCTGCTGCGACTGCTGACGTCGGGCACGCCGGGGAGACCGGAAGGCCGGGAGACCGGGGAGGCCGCCCCGCGCGCGCGGCCGGGGTGCGGGCGGCGGCGGGACGCCGGCCCCGTGGGAGGTGCCCGGACGTGCCGGGTCACGGGCCCTGCGGGGCCGTGTGACGGCCCGTCACCCCATGGGCTCGTCATACTCCCGCCCGGTGTGCGCCTCTGTTCCGGCACGGAAGGTCCGGCCTCCATGACGACGACGGACGCATCCGACGCGGCGGGGCCGCGGCTCCCACGCCGTGCCGGCGCCGTTCCGGTGGCCGGTGGGCCGCCCGTGGCCGTCGGCACGCACGGTTCCCGAGGTTTTTCGGAAGGGCGAATTCCGGCCACCCCGGCAGGCCGGCCGGCCATCGTGACGCGCCCGCACCCGCCGCCATGGTCGCGGGCGGTCCGGCCGGCTGGGTGCAGGCGTCCGGCGGCACCGCGGGAGGCCGCCGCAGGCACCGGCCGACAGTCGTCTGATCTGCCGCGCCCGCTCGCCGGGTCGTATGCCGGGGGCGCGGCGGCGGTGGACGCCGCGCACTCGCCCGGACGGTGGCGGCCGCCCCGCCCTGACCGTGCGTCAACCCGCCTTCTTCACGCGCCGTCCACTCGCGGCACACACGGCTGCCCGGCCGAAAAGCACCCTTGCGCCGACCGTCCGTTCGGCCGAATACTCCCCCTCAGTGCTTGTCAGGGACACGGCGTGTCCGAAATCCGGTCACGTATCACCTGGCTGCGCCTCACGGGCCCCGACCCCACGCGGCCCCCCAACTTCCCCTGTGGAGGAACGAAACGTGAGGATCAAGCGCACCACCAGCAGCGGCACGACGAGACGGACCCGGCTGATCGCCATCGCCTCCGGACTCGTGGCCGCTGCCGCGATCGCGGTCCCCAGCGCGAACGCGTCCGACACGGCCACCACCTTCAGTAGCGCCCAGCTCACCAGCGCGAGCGACTCGGTGCTCAAGGCCGACATCCCGGGCACCGCCTGGGCCGTCGACAGCAAGACCCACCGTGTCGTCGTCACCGCCGACAGCACCGTCTCCCAGGCCGAGATCGCCCAGATCAAGGAGCAGGCCGGCGCCAACGCCGGTGCCCTGACCATCAAGCGCACCCCGGGCAAGTTCAACAAGCTGATCTCCGGCGGCGACGCCATCTATGCGAGTAGCTGGCGCTGCTCGCTGGGCTTCAACGTCCAGGACAACAGCGGCAACTACTACTTCCTCACGGCCGGTCACTGCACCGACGGTGCGGGCACCTGGTGGTCGAACTCCTCGCACTCGACCACGCTCGGCACCACCGCCGGCTCCTCCTTCCCCGGCAACGACTACGGCATCGTGCGCTACACCAACAGCTCGGTGGCCAAGTCGGGCACCGTGGGCAGCCAGGACATCACCAGCGCCGCCACGCCGTCGGTCGGTACCACCGTCTACCGCCGCGGCTCCACCACCGGCACCCACAGCGGCCGGGTGACCGCGCTCAACGCGACCGTCAACTACGGCGGCGGCGACATCGTCTACGGCCTCATCCAGACCACGGTCTGCGCCGAGCCCGGTGACTCCGGCGGCTCGCTGTACGGCGGCAGCACCGCCTACGGTCTCACCTCCGGCGGCAGCGGCGACTGCACCTCCGGCGGTACGACCTTCTTCCAGCCGGTGACCGAGGCGCTGAGCGCCTACGGGGTCCACGTCTACTGACGCGCCCCGGCCGGCCCGGCGCGCGGCCCCGCACGGCCCGTTCCAGCGCCGGCGGCAGACGAGCCCCCGCACACGATCGTCCGATCGGGACCTGGGCACGCCGGGCGACCGGGCGGCGCCGGTCCAGCTCGTGTGGTCCACGCTCGGCGTCGGCCTGTTCATGCTGGTCGTGCTGGTGCTGC
>NZ_JBSFNN010000118.1:0-14601 GCF_053587115.1 Streptomyces sp. NPDC003697 | reverse complement strand
GCCGGAAGCCCGAGTACATCCAGTACGAGGGCGTCCGGCCGGCACGCCGAGAGCACGCACCGGACGCCACTCCTTGACGGGCAAACGTTGCCTGCTGCGGCACTAGGACGCGCGCTCCCGTCGGCCCGTCCCCCCGGGCCGGGCCGACGCGGGTGCGGGCCGGTCACGCCCGGACGGTGGCGACACCGGCACCCCCCTCGGCATCGACAGCGAGGGCGACGACGGCGACGGCGACGCTGATGGCGACCGCTTCGGGAGGACCGTCGGGCGGGTGACGGTCGTCGTCCGTCACCAGCCGCTCACCGGCGGAGTCGTCTGCGACGGGGGCTCCGCCCACGGGCGCGCCGTGAGCGCCCACACGGCGAAGGCCACGGAGGCGGCGAGCAGCAGCAGCCCCGTCACCCGGAGCGCGAGCGCCCGGCGGCGCAGCATGCGGCCGCCACGCCGTACGGCCTCCGCGCACAGATCCGGCGGTACCGGTGGTGAGGCCTGCTCCAGCATCCGCCGCACCGCCGTCTCACGTTCCACCCGGTTCACACCGGCCACCCCCTTCGGCCGCCGGCTCCCGCCCGGCCGCCCTCACGGACCCACCGCACGGCCGGTTCCGCCGGCGCCCGGCTCCGACAGCGGTGCCGGACGGGCGTGGGGGCCGTGGGTGAGGGTGACGGTCGCGCGTTCGCAGAGGGCGCGGACCCGGTCCGCGGGCAGACCGAGCAGTGCCGCCGCCTGCTCCTCGGCGACCCCTTCGTACAGTCTGAGGACGAGGATCAGCCGCTCCTGCGAGCTCAGGGCGGCCAGCACGCCGACGGGCCCCGGGCGGGAGCGGCCGGGGCCGCCGTGCCGGTGCCACGCCTCGCGCCAGAAGCGGGTGGCCAGGCAGTGGCGGGCGTGGTCGTAGGGGTCCTCGCCGCGCAGCCGGTCCCAGTCGGCATACGTGCGCGCGAGGGCCAGCGTCAGCAGGCGCCGAGCCCGCGGGTTGGCGTCCGGGGCCTCCGCGGTGAGCAGCGTGGCGGCGTGCAGCATTCGGCCCGCCGCTCCGGCGACGAACGCCGCGAACTCACCGTCCCGGCGAGCCTCGTGGGACGCCTGCCGTTCTCGCACCGTGCCTCCCCGCCGAAGGCCGCCCTCCCGAAAGGGGACTCCGCGCGCGTGCGGACTGCGCGGCCGCGTACGACGGGGACCCGGTCTCATCTGAGGCCAGGCGGGGTCCCCGGGTCAAGAGCCGCGACAGCGGGTCAGGATGCCGGGCGGGTCTCCGTACCCGGCGTTCCCTGGGCCGTCTGGCGGGCGGAGAGGGCCCGGTTGAAGCGCGTCAGCAGGGCGCAGAAGGTCTCGCGGTCCTCGGGCGTCCAGTCGTGGGTCAGCTCGGCCATCAGCCGGCGCCGGGACGACCGCACCTCCTCCAGCCGCGCCAGCCCGCGCGGGGACAGCTGGAGGACGACCGCCCGCCCGTCCTCCGGGTGCGAGGTGCGCTTGACCAGCCCGGTGTCGACGAGGGGTGCCACCTGCCGGGTGACGGTGGAGGAGTCGATGCCCATGCTGGCCGCGAGCGCCTTGACGCCCATCGGGCCCTCGGTGTCGAGGCGGTTGAGCAGCAGGTAGGCGGCGCGGTCCATGGAGTTGCGCACCTGCCCGACTCCGCCGAGCCGGGTCTGTTCGGCACGTCGGGCGAACAGCGCCACCTCGTGCTGCAGCGTGTCGAGAAGACCGGGATCACCGGCGGTCGTCATGTCCATCGACATTTCAGGTGTGGGCATGGCCGGGGGCTCACTTCATGAAGGGGTGCTGGGTTGGTGGACAGGTTACGCGGCCGGGCGGCGGGGCGTACCGGCGCTGCGAGAACCCGTACCGCCGGTTCGTCACACCGCCGTTCCGCGCCGGGGAACTGCGAGACTGGGCCTCATGAACCACCGCACGGCCGACAGCCTGCCGCCGGTCACCCTCGACGACGTCCGCGGCGCCCAGAAGATGCTCTCGGGTGTCGCCCGGGTGACCGCGATGGAGGGCAGCAGGCACCTGTCCCGGCTCGTGGGCGCGCCGGTGCAGCTCAAGTGCGAGAACCTGCAGCGTACGGGGTCGTTCAAGCTGCGCGGCGCCTACGTGCGCATCGCCGGGCTGCTGCCCGAGGAGCGTGCCGCCGGGGTGGTCGCCGCGAGCGCCGGGAACCACGCGCAGGGCGTCGCCCTGGCGTCGTCGCTGCTCGGGGTGCACGCCACGGTCTTCATGCCGAGGAGCGCGCCGCTGCCCAAGATCAGCGCCACCCGTGAGTACGGGGCCGAGGTGCGCCTGCACGGCCAGGTGGTCGACGAGACGCTGGCCGCGGCCCAGGAGTACGCGGCGGCGACGGGCGCGGTGTTCATCCACCCGTTCGACCACCCCGACGTCATCGCGGGCCAGGGGGTGGTCGGGCTGGAGATCCTGGAGCAGTGCCCGGAGGTGCGGACGGTCGTCGTCGGCATGGGCGGCGGCGGGCTCGCCGCCGGTGTCGCCGTGGCGGTGAAGGGGCTGCGGCCGGACGTGCGGATCGTCGGGGTGCAGGCGACGGGCTCAGCGGCGTACCCGCCCTCGCTGGAGGCCGGGCGCCCGGTGGCCATCGAGCATCCGGTGACGATGGCCGACGGCATCAGGGTCGGACGACCGGGCGTCGTGCCCTTCGGGATCGTCCGTGACCTGGTGGACGAGGTGCGCACGGTCAGTGAGGACGCGCTGTCCGCCGCGCTGCTGCTGTGCCTGGAGCGGGCCAAGCTGGTGGTGGAGCCGGCCGGGGCCAGCCCGGTGGCGGCGCTGCTGAGCGACCCGCACGCCTTCGAGGGGCCGGTGGTGGCGGTGCTGTCCGGCGGCAACGTCGATCCGGTGCTGCTGCAGCGCGTCCTGCGCCACGGCATGGCCGCGCAGGGCCGCTACCTGGCCGTCCGGCTGCGTCTGACGGACCGGCCCGGCGCGCTCGCGACGCTTCTCGGGGTGTTGTCAGTGGCCGACGCTAACGTCCTCGACGTGAGCCATGTGCGGACCGATCCACGGCTCGGGCTCACGGAGGCGGAGGTGGAGCTGCACCTGGAGACGAAGGGTCCGGCGCACTGCGCCGAGCTCGACCAGGCACTGCGCGACGCCGGCTACACGGTCATCGACTGAGCCCACCGGGGTCGTGCGGGCCCGACGGGCAGAGGGCGAGGCGCACTCCTACCGGGAGTGCTGCGCGCCGTCGTGCCCGGCCCGATTCGGGTGCGCCTGACGGCCCGTCGGCCACGGTGTGCCTGGCGGCACCCCCTTCGCCACTCGTTCGGGAAAGGTCGTCGACAGACGCGATACATCGCGTTACTGTGTGGCGCGCACCACCCTCCAGGTGTGTAGTACGTGCGAACGCAAGCTTTTCCAACCGAATTTCCGACCGATCTACGACGGGGAGACTCACATGCCAGGCGCCATCCATGCCGAAGGCCTGGTGAAGACCTTCGGTGACGTAAGGGCTCTGGACGGCGTCGACCTCGACGTCCCCGAGGGCACGGTGCTGGGACTGCTCGGGCCGAACGGCGCGGGCAAGACGACCGCCGTCCGCTGCCTGACGACCCTGCTGCGCCCCGACAGCGGCCGGGCCGTCGTCGCGGGACTCGACGTGGTGGCCCAGCCCAACGAGGTGCGGCGTTCGATCGGGCTGTCCGGCCAGTTCGCCGCGGTCGACGAGTACCTGACCGGCCGCGAGAACCTCCAGATGGTGGGGCAGCTGTACCAGATGCGGGCCAGGGCGGCGAAGGCCCGGGCCGGGGAGCTGCTCGAGCAGTTCAACCTGGCGGACGCCGCCGACCGGCCCGCGAAGACGTACTCCGGCGGTATGCGCCGCCGGCTGGACCTCGCGGCCGCGCTCGTGGTCTCCCCGCCCGTGATGTTCATGGACGAGCCGACGACCGGGCTCGACCCGCGCAACCGCCAGCAGCTGTGGGAGGTCATCAAGCAGCTGGTCTCGGGCGGTACGACGCTGCTGCTGACCACGCAGTACCTCGAGGAGGCCGACCACCTGGCGCACGACATCGCGGTCGTCGACCACGGCCGGGTCATCGCCCGCGGCACGTCCGACGAGCTCAAGGCCCGCACGGGCGGGGAGCGCGTGGAGGTCGTGGTGCACGAGCGTGCGCACACGGGCACCGCGGCCGAGGTGCTGCGCGGCTTCGGCAAGGGCGACGTCACCACCGAGGAGCACACCCGCCGCCTCACGGTGCCCGTCACCGGTGGCGCGAAGCTGCTGGCCGAGGTCATCCGCGAGCTGGACGCCCGCGGCATCGAGATCGACGACATCGGCCTGCGCCGCCCCACCCTCGACGACGTGTTCCTGTCCCTGACCGGTCACGTCGCCGAATCGAAGGACGCCTTCGACGCCATCGACGACATCGACGACAACCACGACGGCGGTACGGACACCAGGGACCGCCGGCGCAAGAAGGAGACCGCCCAGTGACCGCCCTCACCGACACCGCGCGCACCGCGACGCCCGGCAACGCCGTCAGCCAGTCCGTCCGTGACTCGCTGGTCGTGGCCAAGCGCAACCTGATCCGGATGTCGCGGATCCCCGAGATGGTCATCTTCGGGCTCATCCAGCCGATCATGTTCGTGGTGCTGTTCTCGTACGTCTTCGGCGGTTCGATGCGCATCGGCAACACCACCGACCCCGAGGCCTACAAGAACTTCCTCATGGCGGGCATCTTCGCGCAGACGGTCACGTTCGCCACCGCCGGCGCCGGGGCGGGCATCGCCGACGACATGCACAAGGGGCTGATCGACCGCTTCCGCTCGCTGCCCATGGCGCGGGGCGCCGTGCTGACCGGCCGCACCTTCGCCGACCTGGTGCAGACGGCGCTGACCCTGCTCGTCCTCGCCGTGGTCGCCGTGCTGGTCGGCTGGCGCGTCGGGTCGAACGGCGACACCAACGTCGGCAAGGTGCTCGGCGCCTTCGGCCTGCTGCTCCTCCTCGGCTACGCCTTCACCTGGATCGGTGCCCTGATCGGCCTGTCGGTCCGCACGCCCGAGGCGGCCACCTCGGGCGGACTGATCTGGCTCTTCCCGGTCACGTTCATCTCGAACGCCTTCGTGGATTCCAGCAACATGACCCCCTGGCTGCGGCACATCGCCGAGTGGAACCCGTTCAGCGCCACGGTGCAGGCCTGCCGGGTGCTGTTCGCCAACCCGGGCCAGTCGCAGTCGGACGCCTGGCCCATGCAGCACCCGGTCTGGGCCTCGCTGATCTACTCGGCGGCGATCATCGTCGTCTTCCGCACCCTGGCCGTACGGAAGTACCGCTCGGCCGGCGTCTGAGCGGAAGTGCGGCGGGGCCGGCCCGCGCGGCCGTGTCGCCCGCCCGGACGTCCGGTCCGGGCATGACGGAGCCCCCGGCGGGACATGCGCGCCGGGGGCTCGTCGAAGGGCGAAGGTGCCGAGCGGAGCCGGTCCGTTGACGGGCCGGGCTCAGCCCGTGTAGGGCTCCGCCTTCAGGATCCTGACGCAGGCCTTCTTGCCGTTGGGCAGCTCGTACTCCGCGTCCTCGCCGACCTTGTGGCCGATCACGCCCGCGCCGAGCGGGGACTGCGGCGAGTAGGTCTCGATCTCGGCGCTCGCGTACTCGCGCGAGGCGAGCAGGAAGGTCAGGGTGTCGTCCTCGTCGCCGTCGAAGGCGATCGTCACGACCATGCCGGGCGCGACGGCACCGTCCGCGGCCGGCGGCTCGCCGACCTTGGCGTTCTCCAGGAGCTGGGTGAGCTGGCGCACGCGGAGCTCCTGCTTGCCCTGCTCCTCCTTGGCCGCGTGGTACCCGCCGTTCTCGCGCAGGTCGCCCTCCTCGCGCGCGGCCGCGATCTTGGCGGCGATCTCCGTGCGCGCAGGACCAGTAAGGTACTCAAGCTCGTCCTTGAGCTTGTTGTACGCCTCCTGGGTCAGCCAGGTGACGTTCTCGCTGGTCTGGGTCACAGGTGCTCCTCGTCGGTACTGGGAATACAAAGCATCGCCCTACCCAGAAGAATGTTCACTCATGGATGGGCGAAACCACGAGCCTAACAATTCACGGCCCGAAGGGGGAGGACATAAGCCCACAGATTGCCGTCAACGCACTTCGGCGGCTACGTATTCCGGCTGACGCGAGACCTCAGCCGGCGTGGCAGCCGAGCAGTTCGGCCGTGGTGCCCCGCGCCGTCGTACGCAGCGTGACGACCTTGTCGATCCGTGTGGCGTGCTCGTCGAAGCGGAAGTCCGCGCGCCCCACCTCCAAGCGGTGCTCGTCCTGCGAGCGCAGGGTGCAGTACCCGCGCGTGCCGGCGTCCTTGCGGACCTCCAGATGGACCCTGACCGCGTGGTCGGAGGCCTCGAAGGTGATCACCTGACCGCTGATCCTGCTCCCGCCGACGTAGTCGTAGGCGAAGTAGCCGATCAGTGCGATGAGGATCGCGCCGAGAACGGCACCGACGATCTTGAGCGTGTGGTCGGCGCGCCCGTCCGGGGAGCGGCCGTAGCGGCCCTCGGGCAGCCGGGTGCTCGCCGTGCTCATGATCTTCCTCTCGGCAGGGGCGGGACGGCGGTCCCGCGGGGGCGCCCGGAGGGACACCCCGGAATTATTCGCCCCACGATTCGGTCACTATAGAAGCCCCCGCACCGCAGCCCGACCGCCACCCCGGAAGACGTTCCGGCGGGACGGCCCCTGTTGACTGCGCGCCGACACCGGGCGCCGACTTACCTGAGGACTGAGCCTTGACTGACCAGCTGCGACTGATGGCCGTGCACGCGCACCCCGACGACGAGTCGAGCAAGGGCGCGGCCACCATGGCGAAGTACGTGTCCGAAGGGGTGGAGGTGCTGGTGGTGACCTGCACGGGCGGAGAGCGCGGCTCCATCCTCAACCCCAAGCTCCAGGGCGACAAGTACGTCGAGGAGCACATCCACGAGGTGCGCAAGAAGGAGATGGACGAGGCCCGGGAGATCCTCGGCGTCCGGCAGGAGTGGCTCGGCTTCGTCGACTCCGGCCTGCCCGAGGGCGATCCGCTGCCGCCGCTGCCGGAGGGCTGCTTCGCCCTGGAGGACGTCGACAAGGCGGCCGGCGAGCTGGTGAAGCAGATCCGCTCCTTCCGCCCGCAGGTGATCACCACCTACGACGAGAACGGCGGCTACCCGCACCCCGACCACATCATGACCCACAAGATCTCCATGGTGGCGTTCGAGGGCGCGGCGGACCCCGAGAAGTACCCCGAGGACGAGTTCGGTCCCGCGTACCGGCCGCTGAAGCTGTACTACAACCAGGGCTTCAACCGCCCCCGCACCGAGGCGCTGCACCAGGCCATGCTGGACCGCGGTCTGGAGTCCCCCTACGGCGAGTGGCTCAAGCGCTGGGAGGAGTCCGGCCACAGGGAGCGCACGCTCACCACGCACGTCCCCTGCGCGGACTTCTTCGAGATCCGCGACAAGGCGCTGATCGCGCACGCCACGCAGATCGACCCCGACGGCGGCTGGTTCCGGGTGCCGATGGAGGTGCAGAAGGAGGTCTGGCCGACGGAGGAGTACGAGCTCGCGAAGTCCCTCGTCGACACCTCGCTCCCCGAGGACGACCTCTTTGCGGGCATCCGGCGGAGCTGAGGGACAATGCCTGACATGAGCGCAAGCGCGAGCCTGGCAATGACGCATCTGGTCCACCTCGCCGAGGTCGACCAGAACAAGGTCTCCCCCGGCATCCTCGGCTTCATCGTCTTCGCGGCGATGGGCCTCGCCGTGTGGGGTCTGATGAAGTCCATGAGCCGCCACATGGGCAAGGTCGACTTCAAGGAGGCCGCGGATCCGAAGGCGGAGTCCGCGGCCGCTCCGGCGGACTCCCGGCCCCGCCGGAGCTGACCACGGGGCGGCGCCGGGGACCGTCGTCGGCGGCTCCCCGGAACCGTCGTCCCCGCACCCGGCCGCGCCCCGCGTCCGCCCGCGCCCGGGTCGCGGCCGCGCCCCGCGTCCGCCCGCGCCCGGGTCGCGGCCACGGGCCGGGCCGGGCGAGGTCACGTTCCGCACCCGCCCGGGGCACGTGAGGCAGGATGGGGTCATGCCGAACCGACTGGCTCACGAGACGTCCCCGTACCTGCTCCAGCACGCCGACAACCCGGTGGACTGGTGGCCCTGGTCGGGCGCGGCCTTCGAGGAGGCGCGGCGGCGTGACGTGCCCGTGCTGCTGAGCATCGGGTACAGCAGCTGCCACTGGTGCCATGTGATGGCCCACGAGTCCTTCGAGGACCGCGCCACCGCAGACTTCCTGAACGAGCACTTCGTCAGCGTCAAGGTCGACCGCGAGGAGCGTCCCGACGTCGACGCCGTCTACATGGAGGCCGTGCAGGCGGCCACGGGGCAGGGCGGCTGGCCCATGACCGTGTTCCTCACCCCCGACGCCGAGCCCTTCTACTTCGGCACGTACTTCCCGCCGGCGCCCCGCCACGGCATGCCCTCCTTCCGGCAGGTCCTGGGAGGCGTCCAGCAGGCCTGGGACACCCGGCGCGAGGAGGTCACCGACGTCGCCACGAAGATCGTGCGGGAGCTCGCCGGCCGCGAGCTCGCCTTCGGCGGCACACGGGTGCCCGGCCAGGAGGAACTCGCGCAGGCCCTGCTCGGCCTGACCCGGGAGTACGACCCGCAGCGCGGCGGTTTCGGTGGCGCGCCGAAGTTCCCGCCGTCCATGGTGATCGAGTTCCTGCTGCGCCACCACGCCCGCACCGGCTCCGAGGGCGCCCTGCAGATGGCACAGGACACGTGCGAGCGCATGGCGCGCGGCGGGCTGTACGACCAGCTCGGCGGCGGCTTCGCCCGCTACTCGGTGGACCGCGACTGGGTCGTGCCGCACTTCGAGAAGATGCTCTACGACAACGCGCTGCTGTGCCGGGTCTACACCCACCTGTGGCGCGCCACCGGCTCGACGGCGGCCCGCCGGGTCGCACTGGAGACGGCCGACTTCATGGTCCGCGAACTGGGCACCCCCGAGGGCGGGTTCGCCTCCGCGCTGGACGCGGACAGCGACGACGGGACCGGCCGGCACGTGGAGGGCGCCTTCTACGTGTGGACGCCCGCGCAACTGCGCGATGTCCTCGGGGACGAGGACGCCGACCTCGCCGCCCGGTACTTCGGCGTCACCGAGGAGGGCACCTTCGAGCACGGGGCCTCCGTCCTGCAGCTTCCGCAGCAGGAGGGGGTGTTCGACGCCCAGCGGGTGGCCTCCGTCAGGAACCGGCTGCTGGAGGCGCGCGGCCGGCGGCCCGCTCCCGGCCGCGACGACAAGGTGGTGGCCGCCTGGAACGGCCTCGCGGTCGCCGCCCTCGCCGAGACCGGCGCCTGCTTCGACCGTCCCGACCTGGTCGACGCGGCGGCCGGCGCCGCCGACCTGCTCGTACGGCTGCACCTGGACGACCACGCGCGGCTCGTCCGCACCAGCAGGGACGGCCGGGCCGGCACGAACGCGGGCGTGCTGGAGGACTACGCCGACGTCGCCGAGGGCTTCCTCGCCCTCGCCTCCGTCACCGGGGAGGGCGTCTGGCTGGAGTTCGCGGGGCTGCTCCTCGACCACGTCCTCACCCTGTTCACCGACGACTCCGGCACCCTGTACGACACCGCGTCCGACGCCGAGCGGCTGATCCGCCGGCCCCAGGACCCCACCGACAACGCCACGCCGTCGGGGTGGACGGCCGCCGCGGGTGCCCTGCTCGGCTATGCGGCGCACACCGGCTCCGAACGCCACCGCACCGCCGCCGAGCGGGCGTTGGGCGTCGTGCAGGCGCTCGCTCCGCGTGTCCCGCGTTTCATCGGCTGGGGTCTCGCGGTCGCCGAGGCCCTGCTGGACGGGCCGCGCGAGGTGGCGGTCGTCGGCCCCGCGCTCGACGACGAGGCGACGAGGACGCTGCGCCGGACGGCGCTTCTGGGCACCGCCCCGGGGGCCGTCGTCGCCTGGGGCACGCCGGGCGACGGAGAGTTCCCGCTCCTGGCCGGCCGTCCCCTGGTGGACGGCGCGGCGACCGCGTACGTGTGCCGCGGCTTCACCTGCGACGCGCCGACGACGGACCCGGACCGGCTGCGCACGGCGCTGGGCGGCTGAGCGCGGCCGCCCGGTGGGACGTCCCACGGTGCGCGTCCGGGTCGGGCGCACACCGCGCGCGGGACGTCCGTCAGCCCGGCGTCCGGGTGGACGGCGGGCCCGGATACTCGGCGAGCGCGCGCTCCACGATGGCCTTCAGGCGGTCGTGGTGGGCGCCCTTCCAGTACGCGCGGCCGCAGTCGCGGCACTGGGCGAAGACGTCGTAGGTGCGGTGGGTGCCGTGTTCGAGCTGGTGGGCGACCTCGTCCTTGGTGGCCTCCCGCAGCAGGCCGTTGCACGCGGTGCAGCGGGTCCAGGGGCGCAGCCGGGGGTGGAAGCGGCCGAGGACGTCCTGCAGCTGGTCCTCGGGGCGGGTGCTGTAGACGAAGGCGCCCGCCCACAGCTCGCGGCGGCGCAGCAGGCCCCGGTCGCGGCTGAGCATGACCCGCTTCTCGGCCGCCGAGCGGGCGGCGAGCGCCGGGTCGCCGATGTCCGCCGACTCGTACGCCGTGTCGACGCCCAGCAGGCGCAGCCGGCGGGCGAGGGTGCCGAGGTGGACGTCGAGCAGGAAGCGCAGGGGGGCGCCGGGGACGTGCTGAGGACGCTCGACGGCGCGTACCTGCACCGTCTCGGCGGCCTTCGGCACGTGCGACACCGGCACCTCGCGGCCGTCCACGAGCAGCGAGCCGACCTCCGTCAGCGGTACGCCGAGGGACTCGACGACGTGCCCTAGCGTCGAGACGCCGTCGGTGGCCACGGGGGTGGCGCCCCCTCGCCGGGCATGGGGCACGAACACGTGCAGGCCGGGCGCGAACTCCACGTGGATCTCCGGACCGTTCACCCGGCCAGGATGGCACGGAAAGCGCGCCGGCAGCCCGGGAGTTCCCGGTGACCCGCCCGCGCTCCGGGGCGCCGGCCGGTGCGCGGCCCCCGTGCGGCGTTCGGCGGGCGGGGGAGGCCGCGGAGGGGATGCGCGGCGGCCACGGTCCCGAAGGAGCCGTGGCCGCGGGTGGGGAGCCGCCGGACAGCCCCTACGTGTGCCGGTAGGCCACCAGTGAGATGCAGATGTAGTGGGCGACGAAGGCGGCCAGGGTGAAGGCGTGGAAGACCTCGTGGAAGCCGAACCAGCGCGGTGACGGGTTGGGCCGCTTGATGCCGTAGACCACGCCGCCCGCGCTGTAGAGGACGCCCCCGGTGATCACCAGGGCGAGCACGGCGATGCCGCCGTTCTGCGCGAAGTCGGGCAGGTAGAAGACGGCCGCCCAGCCCATCGCGATGTAGCACGGGGTGTACAGCCAGCGCGGCGCGCCCACCCAGAAGACGCGGAAGGCGATGCCGGCGGCGGCCGCGGCCCAGATGCCCCACAGCAGCCAGCGTCCCTTGGAGTCGGGCAGGAGCAGCAGGGTCAGCGGTGTGTACGTGCCCGCGATGATCAGGAAGATGTTGGCGTGGTCGAGCCGGCGGAGCAGGCCGTCCATGCGGGGGCTCCAGTCGCCCCGGTGGTACAGCGCGCTGACGCCGAAGAGCAGGCAGGCGGTGAGTGCGTAGATCCCGCAGGCCAGACGGCCGCGGGGGGAGTCGGCCAGCGCGGTGAGGGCCAGCCCGGCGATGAGTACGGCCGGAAACATGCCGAGGTGGAGCCAGCCGCGCAGCCTGGGCTTGACCGGATGCGGCAGGGAGAGCGGCACGGGGCCGCGGCCGGCGGCCGGCGTGTCCATAGGCTCGTCGGAAGCGGACGCAGTCATGGGCCGCATCGTACCTACGCCCCCGTAAGTCACCCGTCAGGGGCACCGCTCAACAGGGGCAACGCAAAAAGTTCTTCAGTCCTGCCCAAGGCGCGCGCAAAGAAACACGGAAACCGTGGCGTTCCTCACTGTGCTCACCTGTGATGCGCTCTGGACAGATGGGCGGTAACGTCGGATGATCAAATGAGTGCGGTCGGCACCGGATGAGCGGCTACGAAGCATCCGGGTCGCGGCCCCCACGGGGCGACAAGGACAAAAATCCCTCATTTAGGAGCAATCGTGGCGCGCGACATCGCGGCTCCCCCCGTCATCCCGACCAACCACCAGGAACTGATCTCGTGGGTCGGTGAGATCGCCGAACTGACGCAGCCGGACAGCGTGGTCTGGTGTGACGGATCCGAGGCCGAGTACGAGCGACTGTGCGAGGAGCTCGTCCAGAAGGGCACCTTCCGGAGGCTCGACCCGATCAAGCGCCCCCACTCCTACTACGCGGCCTCCGACCCGACGGACGTCGCCCGCGTCGAGGACCGGACCTTCATCTGCTCCGAGAAGGAGGAGGACGCCGGTCCGACCAACCACTGGAAGGCGCCCGCGGAGATGCGGGAGGTCTTCCAGGGCTCCGGCGGAAAGGGCGGTATCTTCCGCGGTTCCATGAGGGGCCGCACGATGTACGTCGTTCCGTTCTGCATGGGCCCGCTCGGGTCGCCGCTGTCCGCGATCGGCGTGGAGATCACCGACTCCGCCTACGTCGCCGTGTCCATGCGCACGATGACCCGCATGGGCCGGCCGGTCCTGGACGAGCTGGGCGACAGCGGCTTCTTCGTCAAGGCCGTCCACACCCTGGGCGCCCCGCTGGAGCCGGGCCAGGAGGACGTGCCCTGGCCGTGCAACTCCACCAAGTACATCTCGCACTTCCCCGAGAGCCGTGAGATCTGGTCCTACGGATCCGGCTACGGCGGCAACGCCCTGCTCGGCAAGAAGTGCTACGCCCTGCGCATCGCCTCCGTCATGGCGCGCGACGAGGGCTGGCTGGCCGAGCACATGCTCATCCTCAAGCTCACCCCGCCGCAGGGGGAGTCGAGGTACGTCGCCGCAGCCTTCCCGAGCGCGTGCGGCAAGACGAACCTCGCCATGCTGGAGCCGACCATCTCCGGCTGGACCGTCGAGACCATCGGCGACGACATCGCGTGGATGCGCTTCGGCGAGGACGGCCGCCTGTACGCGATCAACCCCGAGGCCGGCTTCTTCGGCGTCGCGCCCGGCACCGGCGAGCACACCAACGCCAACGCGATGAAGACGCTGTGGGGCAACGCGGTCTTCACCAACGTCGCCCTCACCGACGACAACGACGTGTGGTGGGAGGGCATGACCGAGGAACCGCCCGCCCATCTGACCGACTGGAAGGGCAATGACTGGACGCCCCAGTCGCAGACCCCTGCCGCGCACCCCAACGCCCGCTTCACCGTCCCGGCGGCGCAGTGCCCGATCATCGCGCCGGAGTGGGAGGACCCCAAGGGCGTGCCGATCTCGGCGATCCTCTTCGGCGGCCGCCGCGCCAGCGCGGTGCCGCTGGTGACGGAGTCCTTCGACTGGAACCACGGCGTCTTCCTCGGCGCGAACGTGGCCTCGGAGAAGACCGCCGCGGCCGAGGGCAAGGTCGGCGAGCTGCGCCGCGACCCGTTCGCCATGCTGCCGTTCTGCGGCTACAACATGGGCGACTACATGGCCCACTGGATCGAGGTGGCCCAGGACAAGGACCAGTCCAAGCTGCCGAAGATCTACTACGTGAACTGGTTCCGCAAGAACGACGAGGGCAAGTTCGTCTGGCCCGGCTTCGGCGAGAACAGCCGCGTGCTGAAGTGGATCGTGGACCGCCTGGCCGGCCGGGCCGAGGGCGTGGAGACCCCGATCGGCATCCTGCCGACCAAGCAGGCCCTGGACACGGACGGCCTGGAGCTGTCGGAGTCCGACCTGGACTTCCTGCTCACCGTCGACAAGGACGTCTGGCGCGAGGAGGCGGCGCTCATCCCCGAGCACCTCAACACCTTCGGCGACCACACGCCCAAGGAGCTGTGGGACCAGTACCGCGCGCTGGTCGAGCGCCTGGGCTGACACCCCGCCGACTCCGCGGCCGGCCCCGACTTGCCCTGACCTGCGACGTCGCTCGGGCCGGCCGCGGTGACCACCCGCAGGAGGCCGGGCACGCACCCCGTTGTGCGCGCCCGGCCTCTTCGGCGTGCATGCCCCCTCCCGTGCGGCCCGGCCCGGCGCCGGACGGGCCGGGGTGCCCGACGGCCCGGGTGCGTGCCAGGGGTGCCTGGTGTGCCTGGTCCGCCCGGCGGCCCGGTCCCGCGCCGGCTCGGCCGGGCGGGCCCGCGCTGCGCTCTCCGTCGTCCGTCCGTGCTGTGTGGCCCGGGCCGCTTCCGGGTACTCGGCCGGAGTCCATGTGAAGGAGTGATGAGCGCATGGCTGGAGACGGGAACTTCTACCGGCGGGACCGCCCCAAGCATCCGGATCTGGCGGAGGACCGCCCGCGCGGCGGCGGCCACGACGAGCCGGGCAGCCGCGGGGTCTGGCCGGTCTGGGCCGTGGTCCTCGGGATCCTCCTGCTGTTCGTGGTCCTGACAGTGCTCCTCGGTTGAGGCGCTGGGGGCCCGCGGCGACGTGACCGCCACGCATGGGCGGATCACCGGTGCCGAACGGGCCGGGGGCGCGGCCGGGGGCGGGGAACTGGTCCCGGCCGAAGTGGCCGGAGATCAGGCCGCGGGAGAGGACACCGTACGCCGTGATCGC
>NZ_JBSFNN010000117.1:0-15078 GCF_053587115.1 Streptomyces sp. NPDC003697 | reverse complement strand
GGTGTTCAGCCGTACGGGCACGTCCAGCTGGGGCGCGCCGTAGGGGGACTTGCCGCGCAGCTCGTTCGGGCCCTCGGGGTTGACGTAGATCAGGCCCATCTGGACGGCGCCGAGGGGGTTCTCCAGCTCACGGTCGCCGGAGTAGCGCGCGTCGCCCAGCCAGGTGGTCTCGGGACCCCAGTACACGTCCTCCTCGGGCTCCCACACGTCCTCGCGGCCACCGGCGTAACCGAAGGTCTCGAAGCCCATCGTCTCCAGCGCGACGTTGCCGGCCAGGATCATCAGGTCGGCCCAGGAGATGTTCTGGCCGTACTTCTTCTTGACCGGCCACAGCAGCCGGCGCGCCTTGTCGAGGTTGGCGTTGTCCGGCCAGCTGTTGAGGGGGGCGAAGCGCTGCTGGCCGGCGCCGGCGCCGCCGCGGCCGTCGCTGATGCGGTAGGTGCCCGCGCTGTGCCAGGCCATGCGGACGATGAGGGGGCCGTAGTGGCCGAAGTCGGCGGGCCACCAGTCCTGGGAGGTCGTCAGGACCTCGGCGATGTCGCGCTTCACCGCCGGGAGGTCGAGCGAGGTGAACGCCGCCGCGTAGTCGAACTTCTCACCGAGCGGGTTGGCCACGGCGGGGTTCTTGGCGAGGACCTTCAGGTTGAGCCGCTCCGGCCACCACTGGCGGTTACCGCCGCCCTGGGTCGGATGCAGGGCGCGCCCGTGCGCGACCGGGCAGCCGCCCTCCCCCTCCGTCTTCGGGTCGGTGACGATTGCCTCGTGGTTCTCGGACATGCAAATCCTTCCGGACGGGTGGATCACAATGCTCAGGAACTGCGGGTGGAGCAGGCGGGGCACAGGCCCCAGTAGACGACCTCGGCCTCGTCGATCGAGAAGCCGCGGTCGTCGGACGCGGTCAGGCAGGGGGCGTGGCCCACCGCGCAGTCGACGTCGGCGACGGCACCGCACGACCGGCACACGAGGTGGTGGTGGTTGTCCCCGACGCGGCCCTCGTACAGGGCCGGACTGCCGGGTGGTTCGATCCGCCGCACGAGTCCCGCCGCGGTGAGCGCGTGCAGGGCCTCGTAGACGGCCTGCACGGAGATGTGACCCACGCGATCGCGCACCCTCGAGGCGATCGCCTCGACACCGAGGTGGTCACCGCCCCGCACGGTCTCCAGGAGAGCGACGCGGGCGGCCGTCACGCGCAGGCCGACACCACGCAGTTCGTCCGCGGTGGTCGGAGTCCCGGATCCGGTCACCGCGCCAACGTAGCGGCACAAACACGAGTCGTTCAAGGAAATGAACGAATCCGGTTCGGCTCACCCCGCGACCCGTCCGTCGGGCGGCCGGACGGCCGTGCCGGTGCCGGCGGAGACGTGGCGCGGTCACCGCCTTCCGCACCGGCGGGACGACAGAGGCCTGAGGGTGGAAGGGGCCGGCAGCGGGAGGGGCGGAGGCCGTGGGTGGGCCCCGGGGCTCAGGGGCCGGGGGTGGCGGGTCGTTCGGTGACGCGAAGTCAGCGCTTCGCGCGCGGTGGGACGTGGCAGGACGGCCCCGCGTCCCGCCCCCGGGAACGCCACAGGCCGCCCCGGCGGACAGGGCGGCCCATGACGGTGGGGGCGGAGGGGAAGGACCGGCGTTCACCGGTGCGGACCGCGGGCCGGCGCCCACGGTCCGCACCGGCTTCCGGACGGCGTGCCGCCCGGGAGGTCAGCGCACCGCGTTCACCTTCTGCAGGGCCTTGGCGAGGCCGTTGGCCCACAGCTGGTCGACGCGGGACCGCTCGGCGGAGTTCGGGTAGCGGTTGGTGCAGGACGTGCCGGGGCCGCCGCCCGACATCAGCTCGCTGCACGGACCGCTGTAGTGGTCCGGCAGGCCCAGCACGTGCCCGGTCTCGTGGGCGGTGACGCGGATCGAGTCGTACTGACGGTTCTGCGCGTAGTCGAGGAAGATGTAGCCGCTGCCGTGGCCGTTGGTGGAGGCGTAGGAGCCGCGCGAGTCGTTGCCCTCGTAGTAGGAGAAGTCGGCGCTGCCCGAGGTCGCCGCGAGCTTGACGTTCGACACGGAGCTGTTCCAGATCGAGGCGGCGCTCGATATCTGGGAGCGGAACGTCGGCGCCTGGGAGGCGTTGTAGTAGACGGTCACCGCCGCCGCCAGGCTCGGGTTCGCCGCCCGCTTCTTCGCGACCGACGCGAGCACGGCGTCGAAGAACGCCTTGTTGTTGGCGGCTTCCTCGGCGGAGCCGGTGTACCGCGCGACGGCGGCCGGAGCGGAGCCGGCCGTCTGGGCGCTCGCCGGGACCGCCGTGCCCAGCGCGGCGGAGGCCAGACCGAGGCCGAGGGCCAGCGCCAGCAGTCTCCTGGAGGTCTTCGCGGAGCTGGAGGTCGTGGGGGACGACGTCATGGGGGGACTCCTACTCGTTCCTGTGGGGTGGTGAACGATTGGCTGGTGAGGAGTCTCAGGCACACCGACAGGCCTGCGGATGATGGCAACTGGGGATAGCGCGGAGCTATCAGCAGCCGACTCGTATGGTTCCGTTGGGATTTGAACATCTGGCGCGGCATCCCGTGCCGCGCCTACGCTCCCCCCATGGAGCTCGAGGTGAGGCACCTGCGCGTTCTCTGCGTCATCGCGGACACCGGCAGCCTGCACAGGGCGGCGCGGGAACTGGGCCTGGCGCAGCCCTCGTTGAGCACCCAGTTGCGTCGCATCGAGCACGCGCTGGGCGGCCAGCTCTTCACCCGCGCGCATACGGGCTGCCGTCCCACACCACTGGGGCACGCGGTGCTGAGCCGCGCCAGACCGCTGGTCGCCGAGTTCGCCGCCTTCGTCACCGCGACGAGGACGGCCGCGGCCCGCGCGGCCGGCGGCCCCCGGCTGCGCATCGGTGCCACCGCGAGCCGGGCCCTGCCGGGCTGGCTGCGCCGGTTGCGGGCCCGGGTGCCCGCGACCGAACCCACGCTCCAGATGGACGTGTCCGCGAACTCCCTGCTGCGCATGGTCGCCGCGGGCGGGCTCGACCTCGCCTTCGTGCACGAGGTCGACGGCAGTCCGCTGCGGATCCCGCCCGGGCTCTGCCTGCGCGTGCTGGTGGAGCGTGAGCCGCAGTTCGTCTCCCTCGCCGCCGACCACCCCGCGGCCGCGCGGCGCGAGGTGCGGCTCGCCGACCTCGCCGACGACCGCTGGATGGTCGACTCCACGGTGGACGGCGAGTGGGACGGGCTGTGCAGGGTGCTGCGCGAGGCGGGGCTGGAACCCGACATGCTCCACGGCGACTACCTCACCGCCTACTCCCTGGCCGCCATCGGGGAGGTGGTGACCGTCAGTCAGCCCACCGCGCGGCCGCGCTCCGACCTGGCGATCCGGCCTCTACAGGGTGACCCTATAGGGGTGCGGCTGCTGCTCGCGGCCCGCACCGAAGCCGAACTCGACGCTGTATTTCCGGAGTTGGAGGACGCCTACTGGGAGGCGGCCTGTCAGGCGCCCGCGTACCGGGAGTGGCTGGAGCGGTCGGGCGCGCCGGAGGCCTTCCGGGTGTCGGGCGTACGCGGGGGGCTCGTCGCGGACGAGGGAGCCCGGGCGGCGGTGCACGGCGGACGCCTGCCGGTGCGGGTGGAGCCGCGTGCCGGCGTACCGGCGCAGACGCACCGCATGGCGCGGGCCTGACACCGCCGCATGGGGCGTGTCTGACACAGCCGCACGGCGCCCGGGCCTGGCGGCCGTCCCGGCGGCGGCCGGTACCGGCCTCCGGCTGCGTCTCGTCACGGGCGCATCGTCACCGCCGGCACCACCCGGCGACGTCCCGCGGCCTCGGTGGGCGTGCCGGGCCCCGCGTCTGCGGCTTGATCCGCCGGACGGCCCCCGGCGCGGCACGGCGGTACCGGGGCCAGGACGACCAACCGGTTCACGCCCGCAGCGGCCGGGTGCCCCCGGCTACGCCGCGCGCGCCCATTCCCGCGCCGTGCGTTCGGGCGCGGCCGGAGTGCGTGCGGGCAGCACCCGGTAGATCGTCTTCGACGGGTCGACAATGGGTTCCCCGAGGGTGACCCGGCCGCTCGTCTGCAGCTTGTCGCACTCGTCGGTCGACAGGGCGACGTAGCAACCGCCCCTGCCCGTCGCGGAGTCGAACGGCTGCCAGTAGCCGTACCGGCGGCGCCCGTTGGCGTGCACGGTGACGAACACGGGGGTGCGCGGATCGGAGATGACGCGCAGCAGGTCGGCGCCGGCCGGGCTGACTTCGGGGCGGGTGCGGGGATCTGACAGGAACATGGCCGGACCCGTGAGACCGGAGCCCCGAGGACCGCGGTGCCGGTGGCTGGTGCGTTCCGGGGCAGCGGCCGTTCCGAGCCCCTCGTTCTTCCGGCGGGGCGCGGTCAGAAGGACGTCGAGGAGCTGCTGCTCGTCGGGCGTGGGCGGCATGAGCGGTGGCCTTCCGGGGCGAGGACTCGAGACCGCCTACCCCGTTCGGGGCCGGTGTTGATCTCTCTCCTCGGTATTGTTCACCACACCACTGACAATGAGGAGTCGTTTTCCGGCGGGGCGCGGCACCACGGCATGATTTCGGCCAGTCCCGCGGGAGGGAAACGCCCTGGCAGGACGGTGTTCAGGGACCTTCAGAAGCCCGGTGCACGGGTGAGTGGGAGCACGGCTGCCGCCCCCTTGCCGCGAGGTGACCGGCCGCCGGGGATTCATCCGCCCGTTCGTCACCATCGCCGGGGCGGCGAGGACGTCACCCGCAACTCGGCAAGATCACTGCGCTCGAAGAACATGTCGACGCCTCCTCCGCTCCGGCCCGCCGAACAGCGAGTCGCCCCTCCCGCCGGGCGTCGGCATCCCCGCCCCCCGCTGTGCCGGACGGACAGGCGGCGGCCGCGCCGCGCCGGATCTGCTCGGCCCAGGGAGCCGACGCCGGCGCCGGTGGGCCACGGCGCACCGGAGCGGCGATACGCCGTGGCCTGAGACCTGACGGTTCCGCGGCGGTGCGGTCAGTCGCCGGTCGTCCTGTCCACCAGCGCGCTGTACGCCAGTTGCAGCGTGTCCGCCCCGGCCAGGGCGGCGAGCGCTCCCATGGCGGTGCGCGTCGCACGCGGCCAGAGCAACTGGCCGGCGGTCAGGGTCGAGGCCACCCAGACGCTCATGCAGAACGGGCAGGTGACCAGCTCGCCGACGGCTTCCTGGCCGCCCTCGGACTGCCCCTCCTCATGCAGTTCCGCCGGGCCCTGCGGACCGACGTACCGCGTGAAGGGGGCGCGCAGCGGGCTGGTCACCGACGACTTGGTGAGCAGCCGGCTGAGCCGGAACGTGGCCACCGCCGTCAGCACCACGTCCCACGGCTCGGGCCGCTCCGGCAGGGGGCGCCCGCGGAGTCGTACCACCGTGGCCCAGGCCGCCGTGTACGCCGTGAATCCGGTCAACGCCGCGAGATAGCCGCCCAGTGGCCGTTCGTGCCCTGCGGAGTAGCCCCGCTCCGTGCGTCGCAGAACCCGCTGCAGACGCCGTGCGAGGCGGTTGTCAGTGGCTGTGCTCATTGAACCTGACCTGTTCCTGTCCCGGCCGGTGAACGGCCCGTTCCCCGATCGCCGTCCGCTTGATGTTCCCCATCCGGTGGGCGCGGCCGCACCCGCTCCGGGAGCACCTGGCGCGGCCGGTGCCGGAATCCCGGGGTGGGCGGCCGCAGTCCCCGGGAAGTGGCTGTCTGGCGTGGTGCTCATGGTCGGGCGGGTCCCCGCCTGCGGGGGCGGCAAACGGAGCGGCACGTCGGCATGCGACGACCCCGCCCCGCCGACAGCCGTGCAACCGCAGCGGCCCGCCGCCCCCAGAACGACCTCAGGCGCGCCCGCGCCCGGAGACCAGCCGCGCCTGGCGCCGGCCGCGCGCGGTTCGTCGTCCGTGACGTCCGGGGGGCTCCGGCCGGTGCGCCGTCCGTGGGTCCTTGGGAGCAGTCGCGTGATCCGCCGTGGGGCCTGAACCGCTGCCGTGCCCGCTCCCCCGGGCCGTCCGTTCGGGTACGGAAGCCGTGGTCGTCCTCGTCTCCGCACGGGGAACGGACGACGGATCCCGTCGCCCGCCGGCTGTGACCGACCCCCGGCCGTGGGGCGAGCGAGCGTCCGGCGGAGGCGGGCCCGGCGGTGAGACGACTGCGGGCGGGTGTGAGCGGCAGGCGAAGGGCCGACAGCACGGCGCGGCAGAGCGACCCCGGGCACCTCCGGGTGCGGGAGACCGACCTGCCGGGCGCGCCCCCTGTCCGACCGGCGCGGCGCTGGGGGCGGGTGCCGCCCGAACTCACCCGATTCGGCCTGTCGGGGGGGCAGCCGCCTACGGGACGGAGGTCGGGACCTGCAACCTGTTCCTCGTGCTCGGCCTGGGGACGGCCACCAGTGCGCGGATCTCCGCCAGGCTCTCGCCGGCGCCCTGGGCCCGCCCGAGGTGCGGGTCCCCCTCCGTCCGTACGCCACCGAGAGCGCGGCTCTGCCGGTGTACCCCCGGACGCCCCGGCGGACGCTCTCCGGACCGCGCCCGCCAAGTACGGTGGCCCCGGCCGCACCACCGCTCCCCCGAGTCCACGGCCAGGAGCGGACGACGAGCCGTACTCCCTGACGGGCGTTCCGCGGTATGACCAATCCGCGGGCCGGGCGGCTCCGGATTACGCGGGGATGTTCCCGCTCGTCAACCCGGGGAGAGCCGCTGTGAAGGAAGCCGTCTACATCGGCAGACATCCGTCCTCCGAGCCTGACCTGCAACAGCTGGTGCGCGAGGTGGCCCTGGGAGATCAGGAGGCCTTCGCCGCGGTCTACGACGCGGTGGCCGGCCCCGTACTCGGAGCCGTGCGGGCGGTGTTGCGCGACCATGCGCAGTCGGAGGAGGTCGCGCAGGACGTGCTCGTCGAGGTGTGGCGCACCGCCCCGAGGTACCGGCCCGAGCGCGGTACGGCCCTCAACTGGATCCTGACGCTGGCCCATCGGCGCGCGGTGGACCGGGTGCGGTCGGTGGAGGCCGCCGCCGCCCGCGACACCCGGGCCGCGCTGCTGGCGAGGACGCCCGAGTACGACCAGGTGACCGAGCAGGTGGAGACCCGGCTGGAGCAGGAACAGGTACGGCGCTGTCTGCGGACCTTGACCGGCCTGCAGCGCCAGTCGGTCACGCTCGCGTACTACCGCGGCCTGACCTACCGTCAGGTCGCCGAGGCCCTCGCGCTGCCGCTGGGCACGGTCAAGACCCGGTTGCGCGACGGTCTCATCCGGCTTCGCGACTGCCTGGGGGTGACGGCATGACGACGGCCGATCCGCACACGCTGACGGGTGCCTACGCGCTGCACGCGCTCCCCGACGACGAGCGTGCCCACTTCGAGCGTCATCTGGCCGGCTGCGAGTCCTGCGCGCAGGAGGTCGCGGAGTTCACGGCGACTGCCGCCCGGCTGGCCTCGGCCTCCTGTGTGCCTGTCCGTCCGGCGCTGCGCGAGCAGGTGCTGCACCGCATCGCCACCGTGCGGCAGGTGTCCCCCGGCGCCGCGGCCGTGCGGCAGGTCCGGCGGGGCGTGCCGGGCGGCCGCCGGCTGACCCGGTGGATGCCGGCCGCGTGTCTGGCCGTCGCCGCGGCCTTCGGGGGGACGGCGGTATGGCAGTACGAACGCGCTGTGCACGCCCGGGAGCAGGTGGCCCGGGCCGGACGGCACGCCGACGAGGTGGCCGGGGTGCTGACCGCGCCGGACGCGCGGACACGGTCGGCGCGGGTGGGGAGCGGCACGGGCACCCTGGTGGTCTCCGCCGACCGGGACCGGGCCGTCTTCATGGCCTCGGGCATGGCCGCGCCGCCCGAGGGCAGGGTCTACCAGCTGTGGTTCGCCGACGGCGGCCGGGTGCGCTCGGCCGGTCTGCTGAGCCCCGACCGCGCCGACCAGACGGTGTTGCTGCACGGGCGGGTGGACGGTGCCTCCGGCGTCGGGATCACCGTCGAGCCGGCGGGCGGATCGCGGCAGCCGACCACCACGCCCCTCGGCCTGCTGCCCGTGCCGTCCTGAGCGGGGCGGCCCGGGCGCAGGGTCTCGCACGCGTCACGCGGCTCGGCGCGTCCTCGTGAGGGTGTCGCCGCGGACGGCGGAGGTGTCCGCGGCCCAGCAGACGTACCCGTCGAGACGGACGAGCAGGGCACCGGCGCCCAGGTCGTCGGCGCAGGTGGCGCGGACGAGATCGACTCGCGGCGGGAGGCGGAGGCCGGCACTGCGTCGGCCAGGTCGAGCAGGACCGCGTGTCCGGAGACGAACAGCATCGACAGCCGGGTGGGCCGGCTGCGGTGACCAGGTCGGTGTCCGGCACGCGCTGTCCGGTGAGCGGGTGCTTCCCGGACAGCTCGTGGCGCAGGGAGAGGCCGGACATCAGCACCGCGAGGTGGCGGTGGGTGTCGGGCAGGCGCAGGAGGTCGACGAAGGTGCCCCGCAGCGCGGCCAGGTCCTCATCGGGGCTGGGACGGGCCCGGCACCCGCTGCGCCGATGCGTGGTGCGGTACCTCGGCCCCGACCGGATGCCGTTCGGCGTGGTAGCTGTCCAGCAGACCGGCCGGCGCCGGTCCTGGACGGCCGCGGCCGGGTTCCAGCCGAGGTCGAACGCGTCCTGCGTGCCGAGGTTGAGACCCTGGTCGCCCAGCGGCGGATGGATGTGCGCGGCGTCGCCCGCGAACAGCACGCGGCCCACGCGGTACCGCTCCAGCTGCCGAGTGGCGTCGCCGGACCGGGAGGAGTCACGCTGAGGCCCCGGCCCAGGGGCTTCGGCGGGCGCCGCCGCAGATGCGACGCGTGCCGCCTGGTCGCTCCCGCCGAGGCGGGCAGGCGGCACGCGTCGCCGGTCCCGGACCGGGTCAGCGCTTCGGCATCAGGACGGTGTCGATGAGGTAGACGTGGGCGTTGGCGGTCCTGACGTTGCCGCAGACCACCTTGGCGGAGTCGTTGACGGTGTAGGACTCGCCCGAGCCCGAGGTGGAGATGGTCGACTTCTCCAGTGTGGCGAAGGAGCCGTCCGCCAGGTCCTCGGGCGTCAGCTTCCTGCCGACGACGTGGTAGGTGAGGATCCTCGTCAGCTCGGCCTTGTCGTTGAGGACCTTGTCGAGGGTCGCCTTCGGGATCTTGTCGAAGGCGCCGTTGGTGGGTGCGAACACGGTGATGTCCCGGGCGTTGTTGAGAGTGTCGACCAGGCCGGCCTTCTTCACCGCGGTCACGAGGGTGGACAGCACGGGGTTGTTGGAGGCGGCGGTGGCCACCGGGTCCCCGGCCATGCCGTCGAAGGAGCCTGCGCCGCCCTTGGGCACGGCAGAGCAGGCGTCGCCGAACGGCCGGCGCACGGCGGTGGTGCCGCTGCCGGAACGGCTCATGCCGCCGTCGCTCCGGGAGGCGGACGCCTTGCCCGAGGAGTCCGGCTTGCCGGCATCGGTGCCTCCGTCGCCGGAACAGGCGCTCAGGACCAGGGGCAGGACGGCCGCCGCGGCGAGGGCGACGCCGAGACGACGGGTACGGGGGTTCGTCATGGTTCTCCTGTAGACGAGTGCGGCGCGCTGCCGCGGTGATGTGTGTCGTGGGAAAGGCGGTTGGGGGAGGGCGCGTCACAGCCCTTGACGAGTGGTCACTCGACGGTCACCACCACGGAGTGCCGGCCGCTCGCGCCGTCGGGGGCGGTCCGGGTTCGGCGTGCGGTCTGCAGCCGTCCGGCACGGTCGGTGGCGCGCACGGTGAGGGTGTGGCTGCCTTCGACGGCCTGCCAGGGCCAGGACCACTGCCGCCAGGTGTCGCGGGTGTCCTCGGCGGCCAGGTGGGCCTCCTGCCAGGGGCCGTCGTCGACGCGGACCTCGACCTTGTCGATGCCCACGTGCTGGGCCCAGGCGACTCCGGCGACCATCACGGTGCCCGCCCTCGGCCGGGCGAAGGGCCTAGGAGTGTCGATGCGGGACTGGGTCCTGACGGGCGCCCGGCGGGCCCAGCCCCGCTTGACCCAGTAGGGGTCGTAGGCCTCGAAGGTGGTGAGTTCGAGGTCCTGGACCCACTTGCAGGCGGAGACGTACCCGTACAGGCCGGGCACCACCATCCGCACCGGGAACCCGTGTGCGAAGGGCAGCGGCTCGCCGTTCATACCGAGGGCGAGCATCGCGTCCCGCCCGTCCATCACGTCCTCGACGGGCGTGCCGATGGTCATGCCGTCCACCGAGCGCGCGACCAGCTGATCGGCGGCTCCGCCCCGGGACGGCGGCTTCACCCCGCACTCGGCGAGCAGGCCGGCCAGACGCACCCCGATCCAGCGGGCGTTGCCGACGTACGGGCCGCCCACCTCGTTCGAGACGCAGGTCAGGGTGATGTCCCGCTCGATCAGCTCCCGCCGCAGCAGATCGTCGAAGGAGTAGACACCTGGACGGCGCACGCCCCGCCCGTGGAGGCGCAGCCGCCAGGTGGCCGCGTCGACCCTGGGCACCACCAGGGCGGTGTCGACACGGTAGAAGTCCGTGTTCGACGTGTGGAAGGGGCTGATCCCGGCGACGCGCAGTCCGGTTCCGGCCGGGGTGGCCGCCGCCGGGGAGGCGGGCCGGGGCAGCACCACCCGCCGCCGTGAGGCGACCGCGTCCTCGCCGCTCACGCCGTTCAGCGAGCGGCCGACGGCACCGGCGGCGGTCGATGCCGCCGTGGCGGCGGCCGCCGTGAGGAGGAAGCCCCTGCGGTCGAAGCCCTCGAACACGCCGTCCGGACGCACTGGAGCCCCGGAGTCCGTCGCCCGAGCCCGCCCCGGCACCTGGAGGCGTCCGCTCAGGACGTACAGCAGCAGAGCTCCGGCTGCGGCCCCGAGCAGCGAGGGCCAGGCGTCGCCGAGGCCGGTGGAGTCGGGCCGGCCGGTGGCCGCCACCGCACCGACGACGCCGAGCAGCAGGACGCCGGCGGCTCCCGTCCGCCGAAACCGTGCCGCCAGCGCACCGAGCACCACCGCGAGCAGGGCCAGAACGGCCACGATGCCCACCTGCAGCACCGGCTTGTCGGCGGTCCCGAACCGACGGACCGCCCAGTCCTTGACCGTGGCGGGCGTACGGTCGATCAGCGCACCCCCCACGGCGATGACGGGGCCGGCCTGCGGACGCACTGCCGCCGTGGCCAGTTCGGCGACCGCGAGCGCGGCGAAGCCGGCCACCACACCGCTCAGCGCTCCCAGCGCCGAACGCAGCAGCCCCCGTCGTCCGGCCGGGTCCCTCTCTTCGTCCCTCACGTGGGGAATCCGGTGCCGCGGCCGGGCCGGATGGGTGACATCACCCGATCGGGTGGGGAGGTGTCCCGCACCCGTGCGCCGGGGCCTCCGGCGGCACATCGAGCCGGACAGCTCGTCGGTCACTCCGGCCGACGGGCGTTCAGCCGCATGGCGGCCGCCCCGAGGAGCGGGAGTTCACAGCTCTGCGCTCCCGCGCCCCCGTTCGAGGCGGTACTCCAGCCGACGACGCCCCGAGCCCCGGCCACGGGCCGCGCCGCCCGACGCCGAGGCGGCGCGGCCCGCGCGGGTGCTACCAAGCGGCGAGGGTGACGAGTCTCGGTGGCACCGCGGGTCGACAGCACGAGCAGCATCCGGAACTGCGGCAGAGTGACCCGTTCCCCGGCCGCGGAGAGCGAACGGGCGGAGACCGCGACCAGAAGCCGGGAGGCGGTCAGCACCGCCCCGGTGACGGCGTCGACCTCTTCCATGGTCCCCGTGGGGAACTCCTGTTCCGGCATCTCCCGTCCCTCACTCGGTCGCCGTTCCGGCCGCGCGGGACGAAGGCGCACGTGCGAGGCTCGGAACGCGCGGTGAGCGGTGGCACGCGGGAGGCGGTCGCCGGGACCGGGCGGCAGGAGGGCGAACACCGTGAGGGTGTCTCATGAGGGCGAGGCGGCCCGCCCCGCTGCACGTGGGGAGCGTCTGGCGACCGCGTTCGACAGCCGCCTGCCGGTCTCCTCGGCGGGCAGGGAGTTCGTGCGCAAGGCGTTCCCCGACCACTGGTCGTTCCTGCTGGGTGAGATCGCTCTGTACGGTCTCCTCGTTCTCGTGGTGACGGGTGTCTTCCTGACGTTCTTCTTCCACCCGGGCATGACCGAACAGCCGTACACCGGTTCGTACGTGCCGTTGCGGGGCGTGACGACGTCGGAGGCGTACGCCTCGGTGCTGCACATCAGTTTCGAGGTCCGCGGCGGGCTGCTGATCCGGCAGATCCATCACTGGGGTGCGCTCGTGTTCGTCGCCGCCATCGGCGTGCACCTGCTGCGGATCTTCTTCACCGGCGCCTTCAGGCGGCCCCGTGAGGTCAACTGGACCATCGGCGTCACCTTGTTCCTGCTGGCCCTGCTGGAGGGCTTCTGCGGTTACTCGCTCCCCGACGATCTGCTGTCGGGCACGGGCCTGCGCAAGGCTCAGGGCATCATGCTGTCGATCCCGGTCGTCGGCACGTACGTGTCGTTCCTCGTCTTCGGCGGCCGGTTCCCCGGCCACGAGATCATCCCGCGTCTGTACGCGGCGCACATCCTGCTGCTACCGGGGCTGCTGCTGGCCCTCGTCGTGGCCCACCTGTTCTTCGTCATCCGCCACAAGCACACGCAGTGGGCCGAGCCGGGCCGGACCAACCGCAACGTGATCGGGAAGGCGCTTATCCCGCAGTACGCCGCCAAGTCCACCGGCCTGCTGTTCGCCGTCGCGGGCGTCCTCACCCTGATGGCGGCCCTGGTGCAGGTCAACCCGGTCTGGGTCTTCGGCCCCTACCGGGCCGGCCAGGCGTCCATCGACGCCCAGCCCGACTGGTACGTGGGGTTCCTGGAGGGCGCTCTGCGCCTGATGCCCGGGGCCGAGACCGACTTCGCCGGCCACACCGTCGTCTGGGACGTGTTCCTGCCCGGCGTCGTCCTGCCCACGACCCTGTTCGCCGTCCTGTACGCCTATCCGTACTTCGAGCGGTGGATCACCGGGCCGACGCCCGAGCAGCACCTGTGCGACCGGCCGCGCGACCGGCCCACGCGGACCGCTCTCGGGGTCGCCGCCGTGTCCGCGTACGCCGTGCTGCTCATGGCGGGCGGACAGGATGTCATGGCGTACGTCTTCGGGGTCCGCCTGGAAGTGCTGACATATTCCTTCCGCACCGCCCTGTTCGTGGTGCCGCTCGTGGCCTACCACGCCACGAAGCGGGCGTGCCTGCGGTTGCAGGCGGCCGACCGCCGGCGTCTGTTGGAGGGGCGCGCGGGCGCCGGGGTGCGGCGGACCGCGGACGGCGGCCACCAGGTGGCCAGGACGCTGCTGCCCGCTGCCGAGGCGTACCGCATCCTCGTACGCGACGAGCCACGTCCGCGTGTGGACGGCACGGAGGCAAGGCGCTGGTTCCGCACGCACCGTCTCCGCAACGCCCTGAGCCGGTGGTACTACGGCAGGCGGGTCGAACTGCCCGTCACCGAAGGGCAGCGGCGGCGCATCCAGGCCGTGCGGGCCGCGCCGGGGGCCGGGGAGGCCGACGGCACGTGAGCGAGGAGAGGGTTACATGACGGACGACACCGCCGCGCGAACGGCGGGAGGGGGCGAGGAGGCGGTGCGGGACGGCCTGCTCTCCGGCCCGCGGCCTGCGCGCAGACGGGTCCCGCGCGCCGCGTGGCCGTCCTCGGAGCCGCCCTCGAACTGGGGGCGTTCCGGCTGATGAAGCGGCGTATGGGCCTGGCGGCCGAAACCGTTCGGGTCGGGCAGGGCGCACACGTTGCTGCGCGCGGCCGAGGCACTCACGGCCGGGGGCGCCGTGCCGGCCGCGTACGCGGGCCGGCGAAGCCGGCCGGCCGCCGTGGTGGCGGGTACGGCCCCGCCGGCGGGTTCCGCGGCGCCGCGCTTCGGCGTGTTCCACGCCGGTGTCGCCTCGGCGGAGGACCCCAAGTACACGGGCGTGAGAACGCCGGCCATGTCACCGGACACGGGACCCACCGCCCCCCGCGGCTGCCGGCGGCAGGGCAGCCGTCCGCGCAGCGTCGCGGATCGTTGCGGGCGACGGATCACTCGAGGAGGTCCTCCACCGAGGGATACTTCACTCCTCGGCGGCGGGAGATCCAGTAGGTGCGCTCCCGGGCAACCGGCTCTACGGTGAGGATCTTCCACTGAGGCACCACGGAGTCGGCAGTGAGACGCCACTGGTCCTCCGTCTCGGGGACCGGTTCGATCGGGCAGCCGGTCATCACCAACTCCCATCGGTCGGTGATCCCTTCATCGCGCCGGTCGGTGGCGCTCACGACACCGGCTATTCGATGCGGTAGGGGACGGCCTCGTTCGCGGGCGGCCCAGTTGTCGGCACACTGTCGCAACGTCAGTGTGCCCTGGAGGTGGAAGCGGTAAGGCTCTCTAGCGGGCATCAGGAAGTCCTCGATCGGCTGGCCAGGATGCCATGCCGGGTCCGCCCATTCGGTTACCGGACGGATGTCGCCGCTGATTGATACCTCGACATCCCGCGTTCCCCGGTTGGCGAGGTCAACCGGCAGCATCCAAACGAGAGTTTGCTCCTCGTCGCCGGGCAGGCTCCAGACCGTGTCGCCTGCCAGATGGGAAGTGCTGTCGTTGGCGTCATGCAGCGGGGGCCACGCCGGGGCAAGCACCCTGACGTCCAGGTCCGGTGCCTCTGCGTCCAGCCGCGCCTTGGCTGAATCGATCACGACCGCGTGGGCGCTGGCATTGGCTCGACGCGCGAGTCGAGCTTGCCAGGCGACAAGCCCTGTGGCCACAGCTGCTGCTGCGGCTGACGCCACCGTTCCCGCTGTCTCGGCTACATCCCACGCTTCCACCACTGCTGTTCCTCCCCGTCGTCCGATGCACCCCTGATTGTGGCAAGGAAGGAGGTGGTGACGGCGCCTGGCCTTCGGCAGGCCGCGCCTCGGTCGTGGGACAGCGCCGCAGACAGTGACAGCATGCGGGGCGACTTCCCCACGTGATCACCGAGTGTGTTCGCTGAGCAGTGGGACCTGGAACTCGACGACCCTTCGTGACCCGGCCCAGAAGCTAGTGCCGCGGCAGGCAACGTTTGCCCGTCAAGGAGTGGCGTCCGGTGCGTGCTCTCGGCGTGCCGGCCGGACGCCCTCGTACTGGATGTACT